>JAGZJH010000019.1 GCA_018365815.1 Erysipelotrichaceae bacterium | reverse complement strand
AAATTAAAAGGACTAACTCCTGTACAATACAGGAATCAATCCTTAGAATGTGTTAACGCTTAGTTTTTACAGTGTCCAATTAATTGGGTTCACTTCATTGTTATAGCTTTTTTTATTTAAAGTCTAAAACTTCGCAATTTAAAACAGAATATGATAAAATTAAACTATACTAAGGAGGGCAAGTGATGGATATTAATGAAATTTTAAACCAACTTGATGAATTGTTTAAACACCAATTAATCAAACAAGTTGAACCATTTTTACTTCAACACATTAAACAATCAATCGATATGCAATTACCGACAATTACACTTTCATTATATAACGAACTCATGGGTTATTATCGTAGTATCTCAAAGCATCAAAAAGCTTTAAATACAGCTTCTCTTGCATTAAATTTAATTCAAAAATTAGACTTAAAAGATGATTTAGCCACTGCGACCACTTTACTTAATATCGCTACTGTAAAACGTGCTTCAAACAATCCAAAAGAAGCCTTATGCAATTATCAAAAAGTTTTAGAAATCTATCATCATCTTGATGTTTCTTCTTTACTCAAAGCAAGTTTATATAATAATATGAGTTTAGCCTTCAGTGAGTTAAATGACTATTCAAACGCAAAAAAATTTCTAAACAGTGCTTTAACACTGATTCAAAACGAACCTAATCAACAAATGGAATTAGCTTCAACCTATAATAACTTAGCCAATCTTGAACTTCAATTTAACCATCATCAAGAAGCAAAAAGTTATATTAAACAATCGATAGTTATTTATGAAACACTAAATCCCATTCCTGCACATTATGGTTATGCATTAATGACTTTAGGATTATTGTATTTAAATGAAAAAGACTACTCAAAAGCACTGGAGATTTACACCTTAGCCCTTAAACATATATTAACACATTATGGTGAAAATGAAGCCTTTATCAACATCTGCCAAAACTGTGCTACAATTTTAGATGAACTAGGTTATCAAAAAGAAGCCACACAATTTAATCAACGTGCTAAATCTGCTTCACTCAAATTGCAAACCGATCAAATGAGTGGATTAGAAATCAGTCATGCATATTATCAAGCTTACAAACAACAATTATTCAAAGATTTTAAAGAATATCAAAATAGAGTTGCCATTGGACTTGTCGGTCAAGGTTCAGAATGTTTTGGTTTTGATGATGAGTATTCAAGAGATCATGACTTTGGTCCTTCGTTTTGTATCTTTTTAAATGATGAGGATTATCTAAAAATTGGTGATAAGTTACAACATACCTATGAACAATTACCAAATCATTTTTTAAATCTACCGCCTAGAAATACCACACCGCAAGGAAAAAATCGCGTAGGTGTGATTAAAACAAGTGATTTTTACCAACAATTCATTGGTTCTAAAAATGGTGAGTTATCAAATGATGAATGGTTACATATTCCTTCGTATTACTTAGCCACTGTAACTAATGGTGAAGTTTTTGAAGATCCTTTAGGCGAGTTTTCAAATATTCGTCAAAAACTATTACAAGGTTATCCTCAAGATATTAAATATAAAAAAATAGCCGCAAGACTTGCCTATATCAGTCAATCCGGTCAATATAATTTTGCTAGAAGTATGTTTAGACAAGATACAGTTGCTGCCTCACTGGCATTATCTAGCTTTATTTCAAATACTATTGAACTCATTTATTTAATCAATAATCGCTATTGTCCTTATTATAAATGGGCTTTTAAAGGATTAAAAAATTTAGATCACCTTTCACAGTTATCTATTCCAATTGAAAAATTAACAAAATTACCACTTGATGCTTCTAGTTACCAAAACAAAGATCCACATCAGCTAAATTTTGATGATCCACATATTGGTTTAATTGAAGAAATTTGCAAAGAAATTGTGAACTTTTTAATCCAAAATAAATGGACAAATCACTTTGATAATTATTTAGAAACACATATAGAACAAATACTTAATTTAATTCAAAATGAAACAATTAAAAATAAACATATAATGGAGGGATAAAAATGATTAATGAAATTGTAAATTTAGAATGGGAAATGTTTCAAAACGTTGAAAACACAGGAGGACGAGCAAATTGTCAAGATGACTATGAAACATTTTATATTATGCGTGCTAGTCAATATAAATGTTTTGCTCATGAAGTTTTAGTTTCTTATCTTAATGATTTAAAAGAAGCCAAAGCACATTCTCGTAATCTTATTCTTGAAAAATATGCTCGAATGATGGCTTATACTCATCTTGAGGAATATGAACAAATTAAAGATTATTTTGAACCTTTAGATGATCAAGCACTTGAAATTATTGAACAAATTGTAGAAATTCAACTTCATTGGCGCAAAGAATTTAAACGTCATTTTCCAAAGTTAATTCAACTATCAAGGCAATCTTATTCTACTCACGATAGTCATGAACACACTTCATTTGAAACTTATTTACGTGGAGAGTTAATGACTTATTCAAAACAAACTTTAATATTATATACACAAATGATTGTCGATTATTATAAATGTAATATTAACTTAGTCACAAGTATTATGCATGAAACAATTAAATTTTATGGTTATGAATCTTTAGAAGAAGCAGAAGCAAAACTTTAAAAAACTATCACTGATGAGGTGATAGTTTTTTTTGATCCATTCCTTTTAAAATAGCATGAGCTCTTGTATAATCAAATTTAAATAAATAAGATAAAATTCGAGCATATTTTCTTAAATATATTTCAACTTTACATTTTTTAAATGTTTTATAATCTACGTAATGTTGATATTTATTCATAAATTTTAATTGACTTCTTGTCACCCATTCTAATTGAAAAGGAGATTCAATTCCGCTACTTGCTGATACTTTATGATAAATAACAGCTTCACTATTATAAATAATACGGTAATTTTTCCTAACTTGTAAACAATAATCAAGATCTTCATAATACATGAAATAATCTTCAGGTAAATCCCCTATTGTTTCAATGACTTCTTTTTTAATTAATAAGCAACAACCATTACTAAATTCCACGTCTTTGACTTCTTTAATCTTTGAATCAATCATTCCGGTTTGATCGTTATATCCCACAAATAAACGCCAATTAATTGTCCCACCAGCTGACCAAATAATATGACGATCATAATAGTTTAAAATCTTAGGAGCAACGATTCCAATATTTTGATTTTGACTTGTTTTAATCATTTTTTCTAAAAAATCCGGTTCTACTGTGGTATCGTTATTAAGTAATAAAACCTGATTGCACCCATGTTTTAAAGCATAGTGAATCCCTAAATTATTGCCATAAGCAAAACCACCGTTTTGTTTAGCTTCAATTAGATGAATGTTTTTGATTTGTTTTAATTGAGAAAGTGAATTATCACTTGAAAAGTTATCAACAACAATGATTTCATAGTTTAAATATGTCATTTTACCTAAACTCTCAATACATTCTAGTGTATCTTGATAAGCGTTATAATTCACTAAAATAATTCCTATTTTATCCATATAGCTATCCCTTTTTGTATCTTAAATATTGAATGTTAAGTTTAAGTAATAATGGGTTGGTTGACCATGAACGTATAGTAGTATCGATTTTTTTAAATTGATGATGATATTTTTTGGCGAGTCGTTCAAGGGTTTGATAATAACCTTCATTCATAAAATCACCATAAGACGCATGGTAGGTATCTAGTGGTAATACCGCAACAGTTTTATTCAGTGATTTCATATGATAACAATATTCTACGGCATATAAATGCCAATGATGACAAACTCTTTCGTCAAATGGGTATTCAAGTACAATGGATTTAGGAATAACAAATAGACATTCATCTAAACTATTAACCGTTGTGAGTGTGTCAATGTGATGAGGGCTGACTAAACTATTTGTCGTTAAAGTGTTCATATTTCCAATTATTTCATCGTCTTTTCTTCCTAAAATCCCTACTATTCCTAAATTATCATTTTCTTTAAATGTGCTTTCAACTTTATTTAAAAAATAATCATCACAAAGTTCCATATCTTGATGAACAAACATCAATAAATCGCCCTTAGCCTTTTTAGCCATTTGATTAAAAGCGTAAGCAGCACTTGAATATTGATGATTTGAATTATCAATTACCAACAATTCATAACTACACTGATGTTGACGATCTAATGACTTTTTTAAAAATTGATTATAAACTTTTCTTTGGTTACATATACATATAATACTAATCATTTTACCACCTACCTTACATTAACAATCTTATTTCAAGATAAAAAGATGACTTTTTGCTTTTCATTAGTCATCTTAATATATTTAAGAGGTTATGAAAAGATAAATTTATAAAATATATGAGAATTATAATTCTTTTAATCAATTTATCTTATTTATAAAGTTCTCCTTTAATAATTACTTATCATTTTTAATTACTAAACTATTAATATAATCTTGTACTTGTTGTTTTAATTCATCTCTTTTTAATGCAAAGTCAATTGTTGCTTTAATAAAACCAAACTTATCTCCTACATCATAGCGATTTCCTTCAAAATCATAAGCATACACTGCTTGGCGATCCATTAATCGCTTAATAGCATCTGTTAATTGTACCTCATTACCAGCACCTTTTTCTTGTGTTTCAAGTAAATCAAAAATTTCAGGTGTTAAAACATATCTTCCTAACACTGCTAATTGACTTGGAGCTTTGTCTACTGCTGGTTTTTCTACCATGTCAGTTAATTTAACTAAACGTCCTTTAGCAGGATGTGATTTTGATGGATCTACTATTCCATATTTGTTCACATCTTTTTTAGCGACAGTTTGTACCCCAACCACTGAGGCTTGGACGCTATCATATTGATTAATTAATTGTTTTAATGCAGGTTCTCCTCCTTCATTAACCACGACATCATCACCTAATAAAATCGCAAAAGGTTCATCACCGATAAATGATTTAGCACATAAAATAGCATCTCCTAATCCTCTTGGTTCTTTTTGACGAATGTAGAAAATATTAGCTAAATTTGCAATATCGTTAATCATTTCTAATTGTGCATTTTTCCCAGAAGCTTTTAACCTTTCTTCAAGTTCGTAGTTTTTATCGAAATGATTTTCCATAACATGTTTTGTACTATTAGTAATAATTAAAATTTCTTCTATTCCACTCTCTACTGCTTCTTCTACGATATATTGAACAGTTGGAATATCTACAATAGGTAGCATTTCTTTTGGTAATGCTTTTGTTGCAGGTAAAAATCTTGTCCCTAATCCTGCTGCTGGTATTACTGCTTTTCTAACTTTTAAATTTTTAACTTGTTTCATTGATTGTCTCCTTATTCAAATACTTTTAGAATCTGCTTTGCGGTTACATTAACATCAAATTGTTGAGCGGTTTTTAATGCAAAAATCTTAATCTTTGTTTTTTGCTCATCGCTTAGTTTATCAATAGACTCGATCCTATGTACTAAGTTTACCATACTTTTTGACTCAAAGAAATAGCCATTTTCACCATCAACAACATAACTTGTCGGTCCAAAGTTGTTTGCAACTATACAAATACATCCACAAGCCATCGCTTCTAATCCAACTAATCCTAAACTTTCACTTTTACGATATGTTGGAAAGATAAAATATTCTAAACTGTTGTATACATAGGCAAGTTTTTGTTGGTCAATAAGTGGAAAACGTATGATAATATCCTCTAAGTGATTTTCTTTAATCAATGCATCTAATTGACTGTCTTGATCACCGCTTCCGACTAAAATAAATTTCCTTGGGTCATTTTTTAGAGTTAATTCTTTTGCCATTTGGACAAAAATTTCCCACCCTTTATGAGCATCTACTCTACTGACATATCCTATATAATTGATATTTGGATCTAATCCCAATGCTTTTTTTGCACTTATACTATCTTGTTTATAAAATGTATTGAGATTAATTCCACCAGATGGATATAAAACTATTTTATCTTCAGGAACATTATAAAGTTGCATTAATTGTTTTTTAAAATATTTTGAAGGAGCAACAACTTTACTAGCTAATGGTAAAATTGAAGCACTTCTTTTTTCGTTTTTATACATCCATTCTTCTTCAATGATAATATCATTACCATGAACATTTAAAATAATTTTAATTTTAGGTTTAAAACGATGAATTACTTTTACAGGTGTCACAATATGTGAGACATAATGTCCATATATATAATGATACCCACCAAAAATACCTTTGAAAATAGCTAATGCATAAAAAATAACATAGTCTAAAGCTTTTAATACCACAAAATCATGTTTTGGCATACTCACAACATCGACTTTATATCCATTTTCTTTTAATAAATTCACTGTATTTTTAATAAAAATTCCATAATGAGGATATTTTTTAGAAGGATACATATTTGTAATTACTAAAATCTTTTTCATAACTTTCCTTTCAAAAACAATTGTTCATATTGATTAATAATTAAAGGCCAATTGTAAACTTCTTTAATTCTTTGTTTAGCATTAAGTGACATTTTTTCAATTTGTTTTTCATCTAAATCATTTTCAACATGATTAATAAGCATTGCTAAGTTTCCACTTTCTTTATTAAAATATTTAGCACCTTCTAATCCTACACTTTTATTAAAGTCTACATCTAATAATAAATTAATTTCGGTAGTTGCTAATGATTCTAATAATGAAGGGTTAGTTCCTCCTACTTCATGGCCATGGATATAAGCAAAAGCATTTTTACGAATTAAGTATAGTAGTTCTTGATCGTAAACAGTTCCCACAAATTTAATACGTGAGTCTTTTTCAAAGTGTGTTTCCTTTTTTAATCGTTGGTAAAATTTATTATGAGAAACGTTTGTAATAATGACTAATTTTTTGCGTGTTGAACTTTTCATAAATTCTTGAATCATTGTTTTGTAGTTATTTTCTGGAACAAATCTTCCTACAATTAGATAATATTCATGATTAACAATATCAAATTGCTTATACCATTCATAAAGTTGTTCTAGTTTATTCATTGCATAATGTTCATCATGAAGATATGCACCATATGCAATAAATGTAGAAGTTGGTTGATATTTTGCATATTCTTTTAAAATATATTTTTCAATTCCAATTGAATCGCTAATAACTTGGTTACAATGTTTAACTAAAACTCTTTCTGAATATTTTAGATATTTTTGAATAGGATAAATCCATTTAGATCTTTTCCATTCATGTCCATCAGGATTAATGTAAAAAGTAATCCCTAATTTTTTCATTTTTTTCCACATATTAAACATAAATGGTCCTGCAGTACAACCCAGCATATAAATAATTGCATCTTTTATTTGATGTTTTTCAATATATTCCATTGTCATTTTCATTGCCATAATGTCATAATAAATGACTTTAGCAGGTCCAATATTAATCATCGGAACGTTAAAGCATCTTGCCTCGTGATATTCAAATTCACCTTCATCATTAGCCATACATGCAACATGGTATTTAATTTCTTTAGAAACCTTGTCAGCAACTAATTGGTCTGCAAATGTTTCAAATCCTCCATATTTAGCCGGTAATCCTTTACAACCTATGATAAAAATATGTTTCAATTTTTCCACCTTCAATTCATTTATTTATATTATTGCTTATTATAACATTTTTAATAGTTAATTTCATTAAAAATTAAAAAGATGGCGATTACCATCTTAAAAGTCTTTTTTTAATATCTTATGGTCTTTATAATTTTGATAACCTAAATGAAGATCGAATTGATGTACTTTTGTACGAATGCTATTTGAACCTAAACGAACACCTTTTTTATGATTCAGTTTTGCCCATTGTTCTGCTTGTTCAAGTAGTTTTTTTTCGATGTTTAATCCTCTAAATTGTTCGTCTACACATAATTCTAATACCTCTACATAGGGGTCTAAATTTAATGTGTTATAAAATTGTGCATGAATATATCCTGCTATTTGTTGATTGTATTCAAATACATAAATAGCATATTCTGGATTGTTCATAATAATTTCTATTCTAGGTATAAACTAAATTTTCATATCCTAAAGCGTATTTAGTTAATTTGAATAATGATTGATTGAGTATCTTCTTTTGTTGCTTGTCTAATCATATAATCATCCCTACAATTATTAAATCTTTCATTATTTTTTAACTGATGAAATCATATCCCCTAGCATTGTTCTAAAAGTTCCTTTTCCAAAATATTTTCCCAAACAATAGTTAATAAGAATTTTATACCACTTATGTTTTTGAATTAATTGAATACGTTCTTTTACATAATCATATTTATTTGCTAAAAACTTTTTTTCTTTTAAACTAAATCCTTCTAAATTTAGTGCGAACAATATTAAGGGAAGTTCATCATTCAAAAAATCAATTCTTTCATTAACTCTTTTACTTTGATAATCTTCACCTAATCCAGAGATTTGTTCTTCTAATCCAATTGTATTATGACCATGTATTCTATAATCAATCAATGGGTGATTATAGAAGTAACTTCCACCATGACTACATGCAATAAGATTAATCTCCCAATCATGTGGATTTTTTTGTGTTGATACCTTTAAAAATTCATCTTTTATTTCTTTTTTAAATGCCATTGTACATCCTTGGCAAAAATTCCTTTGGTGCAAAAACTTTATATCAATTTTAATTAGTTCATCTTCTTTGATTGGAAAATTAATTAAATTTTGATTGGCATATCCTTTTTTTAAAGGAATTTCAAATTTATTTGTGTGTTCGTCAATTAGATTAAAGCTTGTACCCAATGATAATATATTAGGATTATCATTCATAAAATAGCATATTTTTTCTACTTTATCTTCGTGCCAAATATCATCTTGATCTGATAAGAAAATAACATCTCCAGAAACAAGTTCTAATCCTTTTCTAAAATTGCCTTTATAACCTAAATTTTTTTCATTTTTGATTAATTTCCATGTGGATAAATTATTTTGTTCAATAAAGTTTTTTACGACATTAAATGACTGATCAGTAGATAGATCATCTATCAAAATAACTTCATCTAATTTTTCAGTTTGGTTTAATACAGAATTAAGTTGTTCAATTAAGTATTTTTCACCATTATAAACAGCAATTACTAAAGATTTTTTCATGGTATTACCTCTTTATTTTTATATCATAAAATGGAAATAACATTATCATAGTAATCATTTTTTATTGCATTATTTCCTTTAAATATCGACTTAAAGCATCTTGCCAAGTTGGTAAACGTTTAAACCCATTTTTATCTAATTCAGTTTTTGACATACGACTATTAAATGGTCTTTTTGCTTTTGTAGGGAATTGTGAAGAATTTACCGGTGTAACTTCAACCTCTAAATTCGCTTGTTTAAAAATTTCACACGCAAATTCATACCAACTACATAATCCTTCATTTGTTGCATGATAAATACCATATTTATCAGTTTCAATCATATCTACAAGTAAACGTGCTAAATCATAAGTATAAGTTGGGGAACCAATTTGATCACTTACAACACTTACCGAACCTCTTTCTTTTCCTAATCGTAGCATTGTTTTAATAAAATTATTACCGTTTACTCCAAATACCCAAGCAATACGTACAATAAATCTTTTTTCTACTAATTCTTCAACTGCCATTTCGCCTTCGCATTTTGTTTTACCATAAACATTTAACGGATTTCTTTGATCATATTCATTCCATAATTGTTCACCTTGTCCATCAAAAACATAATCAGTAGAAATATACATCATTTTAATTGACAATTCTTTACATACTTTAGCAATATTTCTTGTTCCCTCAACATTTACTTTAGTACATAATTCAACTTCATCTTCTGCTTTATCAACCGCTGTCCAAGCTGCACAATGAATGACTGCATCAACATTAGATGATTTAATTACTTCTTCTACTTTTGAAGCATCTGTAATATCCATTTCTTCAACATCTACACCTATGGCTTCAATATTTCTTTTTTCACATTCTTTAACTACATCATATCCAAGTTGTCCTTTAACACCTGTGACTAATACTTTCATAAAATCTCCTTTCAAAGAAAACCCACCTTTTTAGATGGGTTAGTTTCTATTTATTTCCGTATTGTTTTTCAAAATATTGTTGGTATTCACCACTTAAAATATTTTGCCACCATTCTTTATTATTTAAATACCATTCAATTGTTTGTTTAATTCCTGTATCGAAATTATATTTTGGTTTCCATCCTAATTCTGTTTCTAACTTAGTTGGATCAATTGCATAACGCATATCATGTCCTGGACGATCTGTAACATATTTAATTAAACTTTCCGGTTTCCCTAATGCTTTTAAAATTGTTTTTACAACTTCAAGATTAGTTCTTTCATTATGTCCGCCAACATTATAAACTTCCCCTACTTTTCCTTTTCTAATGATTAAATCAATTGCCGCACAATGATCTTCTACGTGTAACCAATCTCTAACGTTTTCACCTTTACCATATACTGGTAATGATTCATCAGCTAATGCTCTTGAAATCATTAATGGAATTAATTTTTCTGGAAAATGATATGGACCATAATTATTTGAACATCTACTAATTGTAACTGGTAATCCAAAAGTTCTATGGTACGCTAAAACAAATAAATCAGCACTTGCTTTAGAAGAACTATATGGACTAGATGTGTGTAATGGAGTTGTTTCTGTAAAGAATAAGTCTGGACGATCTAATGGTAAATCACCATACACTTCGTCTGTTGAAACTTGATGGTATCTTTTAACTCCAAATTCTTTAGCTGCATCCATTAAAGTAGTTGTTCCTAATACGTTAGTTCTAACAAAAATTTCTGGATTTGTGATACTTCTATCCACATGGCTTTCAGCTGCAAAGTTAACAACTACATCAAATTTTTCTTCTTCAAATAATTTAAAAATGAATTCACGGTCAGCAATATCCCCTTTTACAAATTTATAATTAGGTTTTCCTTCAACCGGTTTACAAGTTTCTAAATTTCCTGCATAAGTTAATAAATCTAAATTGACAATCATATCTTCAGGATATTTATTGACCATATAATGTACAAAGTTTCCACCAATAAATCCTGCTCCACCTGTAACTAAAATTTTCATTTATCTATTCTCCTTCATATACAAATTGATTATTTGACTGTTCTAAAGTTGGACCAGTCATATCTTTTTCACTTAATACCGGTTCAATACCGTTTAGTAATTGTCCCCAATCTACATTTACAGTAGGATCATCATAACGCATTCCGCCTTCAGATTCTTTATCATAGACGTTATCTACTTTATATCTAAATTCAACATCATCAGTTAAAGTTAAAAAGCCATGTGCAAATCCTTGTGGAATGAAGAATTGACGATGATTTTCGGCACTTAATTCTACAGATACCCACTCACCATACGTTGGACTACCTTTTCTAATATCTACTGCAACATCAATCACTTTTCCTTTTGTGCAACTTACTAATTTTGATTGTGCAAAAGGAGGGTTTTGCCAATGTAAACCTCTTAAAGTTCCTTTTTGAGCACTGAATGACATATTATCTTGCACAAAATCAACTGTAACTCCGATTTTTTCATATTTTGGTTTAGAATATGTTTCTGTAAAATATCCACGGTGATCACCAAATACATCAGTTTCAATAATTAATACACCCGGTAATTTAGTTTCGATAGCTTTCATATAAACCTCCAATTAATCAATAAATTTACCATCTAAAATATCTTTTAAATATTTCCCATATTGATTTTTCTTAAACATTTCATAGGCTTCTTGTAATTTATCCTTACTCATCCAACCATGATTATAAGCAATTTCTTCTAAACAAGCAATTTTACGGTTTTGATGAGTTTCAATTGTTTTTACAAAGTTAGTCGCTTCTACTAATGATTCATGTGTTCCTGTATCAAGCCAAGTAAATCCTTGCCCTAATAAAGAAACTTCTAGTTCTCCATTTTCTAGATAGATTTTATTTAAATCAGTAATTTCTAATTCCCCTCTTGGAGATGGTTGAATAGATTTTGCATATTCCACAACTTTGTTGTCGTAGAAATATAAACCTGTCACTGCATAGTTTGATTTAGGTTGCTCTGGTTTTTCTTCAATAGATACGGCTTTACCATTTTCATCAAACTCAACTACCCCAAATCTTTCAGGATCGTCTACATAATAACCAAATACTGTTGCTCCGCTTGTTCTTTTAGCAACATCTTTTAATTTTTTAGTTAAACCATGACCATAGAAGATGTTATCACCTAAAACCATTGCCACACTATCATTTCCTATAAATTCTTCTCCTAAAATAAATGCTTGAGCTAATCCATCCGGAGAAGGTTGTACTTTATATTGTAAATTAATTCCAAATTGACTTCCATCACCCAATAATGATTCAAATCTTGGTGTATCATCTGGTGTAGAAATAATTAAAATATCTTTAATTCCTGCGTTCATTAATACTGAAAGTGGATAATAAATCATTGGTTTATCATATATAGGTAACAATTGTTTACTTGTTACTTTTGTTAATGGATATAATCTAGTTCCACTTCCGCCTGCTAATACAATACCTTTCATAATGTATCCTCCTTTATATTACGGGTATATCATAAACCTTTACGTTACGTTAATGTCAATGAATATTATCATTTTTTACAAATAAAAATTCCTGCTTCTTTTGTAATTTTTATTGAACCATTCAATTTAATTTTATCTTGAATAAATTTTTCAAACTCATGATAGCGATCATTTAAATACTCATTTTGGTTACCGTGACAACTTAAAATATAGTTGACTAAGTCAATTGCATCATCAACGACCAAACTATCCTCATACACTCGCTTTTCAACTTGTGTGAAATAACGTCTAAGTAACTGCTCACCATTTTCTAATCCAAAAATCTCAAATAAAGATTGATTTGACAATTCGATACGTGGATCAAATTCTTTCACTAATTCAGTAATTTCTTTCATATGAGAAACTCCATAAGTACTACAATATAGAATACCCTGTTCATTTAACACTCGAGTGATTTCTTTTAATCCCAAATCAATGTCTTTTAAATAAAATAAAACATGATTTGCTACAACAGCATCAAAGTATCCATCTTTAAAAGGGATTTGATGACAATCAATGACTAAATAACTAAAATCTTTACTGTTATTTAACTTCTTTTTTAAATCATCAATCATACCACTTGATATGTCTGATAAATATATATCTCGATTTCTTAAATTCAATTGTCGGTTTTCCCATAATTCACCATTTCCACACCCTACTTCAAGTAAACGAGTTACTTTAGAAAAATTGATTTGTTCAAATAACCAATTAAACCAACCTATTGGATTAATTGAATATTTTTGATGTAAGTCAATACGAATATTTAAATTAAATGATGATTTATATTGTTCAACAATTTTTTGGTCAACATTTATCAGTTGAATTAAATCTACAATTTTATCCCAATTCATTTCATTTTCATTCATGTACTTAGAAGTATTAACTAATGTATCTTTTAATAATTGTAAATGTTTAATTTTTTGATTAACTAAATTAATTTGCATTTCAATATTTTTTTGAAATTCTTTTTTACTGGTATTCATTAATAATGGTGAAATTTCTTCTAATGAAAAACCTAATTCTTTAAGCATCAATATTCTTTGAAGTATAATTAAATCATCTTCGCTATAATAACGATAGCCATTATCACCAATATAATTTGGCGATAGCAAACCTATTTTATCATAATATCTAATTGTTCTTGCTGTTACATTTGCTTTTTTAGCAAATTGTCCGGTTGTGTATTTTTTCATAATTTATCACCTAAAAAGAAGTATACATATGTATACTTCTATCCTAACATAAATGGTCCTAATTCAATAACAAAGTTTTTATTGTAGTATGGATCGCCGTTAATAAGTATATCTTTCCATCTTGATTGGAATAAATTAACTTCGCCTTCAAATCTTTTTAACTTTTCAGGAGTATTTTCATATCCTCTGGATTTTGATTCATAATGATACCACAATGAGTGTGCATTATAAACAACCAATTTTCCTAATTCTCGTACTTTCAAACAAAAATCAATGTCATTTAGTCCTACCTTAAAATCTTCTGTTAAACCACCTACGGCTTCAAAACATTTACGATCAATCATCATACAAGCTGCAGTAACCGCACTATAATTACAATTAATTTGAGCTCGAACCATGTATCCATAATCATCTTTATGGATTCCAGTAAAGACATGTCCTGCAAATCCACCAAATCCAATTACAACACCGGCATGTTGTACAGTATTATCTTCGTAAAGTAATTTTGCACCAACAATTCCAACATCATCACGCATACAACAACCTAATAATTCTGAAATAGCAGTTTCACTAATTACTTCGGTATCGTTATTTAAAAGTAATATATATTCTCCTTTAGCAAAGGTTACTCCATAATTATTTATTGCAGAGTAGTTAAATTCACCATTCCATTGAACTACTTTAATATTACTATGTTGTTCTTGAATTTGATTATAATATTCAAAAATTTCTTTTGTTTCACTGTTGTTTTCAACAATAATTATTTCAAAATTTTTATAACTGTTTTTTTCGTATAATGATTGAATACAACGATCTAGAATATTTTTTTGATCTTTATTTGGAATGATAATCGAAACTAAAGGATCATTCAAAGTAGAGTAAATCGTATGATACATTCCCCATAAATTTTTATGTTCTACAACTGCATTAATTCCTACACGCTTGTAGTGTTCTTCAATTGCTTTTTTGCCTGCTTCGTAACAATACATCTTACTTGCTGGATTTTCAGCAGTAGAAGCTGCATGCATACGCCAATGATATAAAATTTTAGGGATATGATAAATTGAATTTGAATTTTCAATACATCTAAACATTAAATCATAATCTTGTGAACCATCAAATTCACTTCTAAATCCACCAACTTTAGTAATAATTTCATGCTTTACTACAAAAAAATGTGTAATGTAGTTATGTGAGCAAAATAAATCCGGACTATAATCTGGTTTAAAATTTGGATCCATAAACTCTGTTAAGTCGCTATTTACTTTATCTTCATCAGTATAAAGAATATCATATTTTTCATTTTGCAATGCTTTAACAACTTCAAACAATGCATCTGGAGTTAATAAATCATCATGATCAAATAATCCTACATAATCACCGGTTGCTAATTTTAAAGCACCGTTTGTATTACCGGCAATACCATAATTTTTATCTAATAATGTGTATTTAATTCTAGAATCTTGCTTAGCATATTTTTCTAATTCATTTTCTAGAACTTTATTTCCTTCGCTTCCATCTGCAATACATAATTCCCAATTAGAATAACTTTGTTCAATAACAGAATTAATCATTTCACGCAAAAATTTAATTGGTGTATTGTAGGTAGGCACAATGATACTGATTTTTGGCTCATATTCAAATTTAACTTTCTTTTGTTCATCTAATTCATGACTACTTACTTTGTGATTTTCAAACCATTCATGATAAGAAATTTGTCCGGCATTAGGCCCTTGTAATGCTCGTTTGATAAATTTTTTAAAACCGTATTTCTTTAAATACGTAAACCCTTTTTTAATATTTTCTATACTCATAGAAAGAATATAAGATTTCACAAGTGTTTTTATTCTCACAAACTTTGAAATTAATACTTTATTTAAATCAATTTTAATCTTTTCATCACTTGTCTCTAATGTTAAAAAGTAATCTGTGTCTTTTTGACCAAAAAATTCAATTGTAAACCCACAATATTTATCATATTCTTCAACAATCTTTAACTTTAATAGATCATCTCTATTATGATTATTTAATGTATATTCAACTAAATTTCCTTTATCATCTGTCAAAGTAAAATTTACAGGCTCTTTTTTTGTTAATGAATGAGCCCATCCACCCACAATAAATTTGTCAGTACCGTTATAATTTTTAGTATAAAAATCTATAACATACTCTATTTTTTCAGTTTCACTATTCTTTTTAATCATTGATTGGTTAAATGTTTTTAAAAGCACTTTTTGTTGATGGTCTTTCACATAAAGTTTTACTTCATCACATTTTATATTACCATTACTTGTATAAATTAAACGGAAACCAGATTTAAAATCATTTGTGATATGAGGATATTTTCTTTTTACATCTCGTCTAGTAATCCTAACTATTTCATAATTGACTTTTTGACCGTTAATTTCTAATTCATATTCAAATGATTCATTGTCTATATTTACACACCAACCATTTATTACTAAAATATTCTTTTCAGGTAGAATTCTATATTTAATACTATCAATATTGTATTTATATTGCATATGTCCCTCCTACAATTCTTCAGCAAAGCCTTTTTGTAATTGTTTAAATATCAAATATCCTACTAATAATACAATAATACTTACTAATGTGACAAGTGATAGTACTGAAAAATTTGGGATTTGGTGATACATAAAAATATCACGATACGCACCAACGATATGTGTAAACGGATTTAAGTTAATAAAAGTAAATAGAATACTTGTACTTCCTTCAAAACGTGATAATTCATAAATAATTGGTGTCCCATACATTAACATATTTAAAATAAATACTACCATGTATTCAACATCTTTAATATATACATTAATTGCTGATAATGCAAAAACAAGTCCTAAAGATAAAATTGTTTGAATTAATGCGATAATTGGCAAGAAAATTAAATGCCAAGACACTCCCACACTTCCAATGCAAAATACAACAATAATAATGCAAGAAATAAAGAAGTTGATTAATCCACTAATCACTACTGATAAAGGTAAAATCTCTCTAGGAAAATATACCTTTTTTATAATTCCAGCATTAGAGCGTACAGTTGTAACACCTTGTGCAATGACCGTTGTAAAAAAGGTCCATGGAATAATACCTGTAATTAGATATTGTAAATAATGATCACCAGTATTTCCCATCAGATAAGGAAAGACAATGGCATAAACCAAAACCTGTAAAAGTGGATTGATAAATGACCAAAGAACCCCTAATAAAGAACCTTTATATTTTCCACGTATTTCTTTTCTAATATTTGTTTTTAATAACTCACGATAATTATACAATTCTTTAAACATTATGTCTCACCACCATTTAAATTAATTGAATAGTAATTTCTTTATTACTAATCAATCTTTCTTTTTCATCAAATACATCAACTCTAATTTCATGCTTACCTAAATCAATATTTTTTAAATCAACAATGACTTGCCAACCAGGCAAATCATTTGAAGCATATCCACCATATTGTTCTTCATATGTCATCAAGACATCCGGTCTATCATGTCTTTCAACATTTTTCATTTCTATGCCATCAATAAAAACTTTAACAATTGATTCCAATGACTCACTTAACTCCCATCCTTTTATTAAAAGGGTATCCTCTTTTTTAATTTGAGAAAAAGATTTAGGAACATCAATAAACACAATTCCTTTGTATTTATCTTTAACTTCAACTTGTTTTCTTTTTGCTTCTTCTTTATGATCTAATCTTACTTGTTTTAAATATTCTTCAATCACATATGTTGGATCACCATCTAATTTAAATTCACCTTTATAGATCCATACCGCACGATCACATAGTGATTTTACAACATCTAAACTATGCGTAACTATCACAATAGTTTTATCACTATTTTTTAATTCATGCAGTTTATCAAAGCATTTGTCTTGAAAATGTTGATCTCCTACTGCTAAAATCTCATCAATTAATAATATTTCTGCATCAACATTAATCGCAATTGAAAATGCTAAACGCATATACATACCAGAAGAATAAGTACGAATAGGATTATCAATAAACTCACCTAATTCAGAAAAACTAATAATATCGTCAATACGTTTTTCTATCTCATTTCTAGTCAATCCAAAAATTGCTGCATTAAAATAAATATTTTCTCTTCCTGTAAAATCGGGGTGGAAGCCTGCACCTAATTCTAATAATGAAGTTAATTTTCCTTGTGTTTTTATTGTTCCCTCACTAGGATAAATAATTTTTGTCATTAACTTTAATAAAGTAGATTTACCACTCCCATTAGTTCCAATGAGTGCAACAGTTTCCCCTTTTTTAATATCAAGACTTATATTTTTTAAAACTTCGTGATATTCAACTTTGTTATTACCATTCCAAAAAACTAAACGTTCTTTTAATGTCATTGGTTTATCGTATTGAACTTTAAATTTCTTTGACATTCTTCTTACTTCAATTGCATTTTCACTATTCATACTTACTTCACTCCTATTCATCTAAGTATTTTAACGATATATATATTGTCATATTTTTTTGATTCTTCTTCAATAACTCCATAACCTTTTTCTTCTACTAGATGTGCCGCTTCTTCATTTGAAAAGACACAATAGTCTATTGGATATAAGTTTATCAAATCAGTAATTTTTTCTACATTTTCCAATGGTTCTAAATTAAAATTATTAAAATCATCAAGACAATTTTGATCAAATGAAGTAAATGGAGAATTTTCAACATTATCCCAATATCTTGGAATTGCAGATACAGAAATTAAATTGTCGCTTTTAATACGTAACATCACTGAAATTGGGTGATTATAACCATCAAAATTAACCAACGTTGGAGTTAATACACTGACTTTTTTATTCTCTGCTATTGAACAATTTTCAAAATATTCTGATAAATCAATTGTTTCTTGAGGAAAAAGTAAAGGATTATCTTTTAATATTGAAATTGTTTTGTTGAAACCGTAGTTTTGCGAATATGTATGCTTATATCCAAGCATGAACATAATTAATAAAGATATTGAACATATAGATAATATTTTAACTCTTTTACTATATTTTATCATAAAAGCAACAAAATATATAACTGATGTAACAACAATTGTAAATGTTAATAAAGTAATAGTTCTACCACCCACAAAATTGTACATTGCAAAATCTAAAAATAAATTATTTACTCTTGGAACAAAGACTAATAATAACATTATAATAATAATACTATTCCATCTATTAATAAACTTATTTTTAAATAAATACCCTAACATAAAAAACAAGAAAGCAATCATAGCCAAAGGCTGTTTACTCATACTTGATAAAATAATATGCATACTAGATTTGATGTCTGCATCTACTTCAATATAAGGTATAACCAGTAAAACAACTAAAATTATTGGCAAAAATAATCTTGAATACCTATATTTATTAGAAATAAAATCATAACTGAAAAATGCCACTACCAGAATAACCAAAAAAGGTAGTGCTTGCCCTGCTCGAGTAATCATTACATATGAAACTACTATAGCATAAAAAAAGCCAAACTTAGATAATTTATCTTCATGTAATAAGGGCAACAAACAAATAAACATAGCAGGTATTCTAACTATTGATGAACCATACCAAATAGCACTACTAAATTGCCAACCATCTTGCATAAATAATAACTTTGATAGAATTGGTTCGTAAATTCCAAAAAACAAAACAAAAACTAATACATATTGAATATATTTCCGTTCTTTAATAACATTAAGTTGCTCATGCAAAACAGTTTTTGCAAATTCGTATATTCCTACTAAAATAATCAAATAATTAAAAGTAGTTAAAAATAATTTAGCGTACAATGTTGGTTCAATGTTCAAAAAATCTACCCAAAATGCATTTTCCAATTCAAACGTAGTCAATGAACGTACTAAATTAGGTGTTTCAAATAACCCTGTCGCTAAATTAGTTGTATATGGGTTATCCATTTTTGGAAAAAGTGAAATATAATTTAAATATCTTCCATCATCTAAATGGTTTGCCAACCATGATACTGAAAGATTAAAAATTGACATTACAACTAGGATAAACAAGATAACAAACACGAACCAATAATTTGCAATAACCTCTTTAATATTAATTTTTTTAAATTTATCTTTTTTATTTCTTATAAATATAAATATTAAAGACAACAAAATGATAAAAATACTGTACCAATAAAACACTTCACATTTTAGTTGGCATAGTTGTACTATAAGTCCCCCTATTGAATGTACAAAAGTAAAAAATACATATCCTATAATAAAATGAAATCCAAATGATTTATAATTAAAAAAATTAATAGACTTTCCTAAAAGCAACAAAAATAGTGAATAAACAATTATAAAAAGAAATCCAATACAATAATCATACATTGTTTACTTTTCCTCTTCTTTCTTCTCTTTCAAAGCTATGTAGTGATTTAAATTCTTAATCTTTTCATTTAATTGTGAAATTTTAATTGTTTGATTAAATACTATTAAAATTAAAAAGCCAATAAAGAAAAAGAAAACAAAATTTACAGTTGATAAAAATCCTAATTTAATCGCTAAATAATCCATAAAACTTGAAAAAATACTAATAAACAATAAAAAAACCGCACCTAAAATCCAAACCACAGCATCTTCAATTCTAAGTTGGGATTTTCTTATTTTTCTTACAACAAACAATAATGTAATCAATGAACATAGAATTAAAACTATTTTTAACGTTATTGTCATACTTACTACCTCTTTCTAAATACTTGAATAAATAAGATTGAAACTATCATTTCTAACATATATTTGATTGAACGAATTGGATTTAGATAACTTTCTCCAAACTCTCTTTCAGACATTGTTACTTGTACTTCTTTAATTCTTTTCTTTTTACAAATCATGTAGACCAATGTATCAGGTTCAGGTGGATAATTCATATTAAAAGCATACTCCATCATTGTATCCTTATCAAAAGCTCTCATCCCTGAAGTTGGATCATTGATTTTTTTACCAGTCACTAATCTAATTAAGCCAGTTAACACCCTACTACCAGCCATTCTTGCACTCCAAGGTTTTTTCTCACTAACAAATCTTGATCCAATTACAATATCATTACCTTTTTCAATTTCTTCAACTAGATTTTCTAAATACTTTGCTTGATGTTGCCCATCTCCATCAAATTGAATTGCAATATCATAATTGTTTTCTACTGCATATTTAAATCCTATTTGCACACCACTGGCTAATCCATAATTAATCGGTAAATTAATAACATTGTAATTATTTTTTTCGCATATTTCTCTTGTATTATCCTTTGAACAGTCGTTGATAATTACATAATCATACTTTGAATTTGTTGTAATATCTTGAATTGTCTTTTCTATATTTTCCGCTTCATTATAAGCAGGTACAATTATTAAAGTTTTCATTCAATTCTCCTTTATACTTATTTAAACTACCCATTATTTTTTTCACTTAGTTGAAATAGTTTAGCTAATGGCTTGGCTATAAAACTAGGCCAAAATCGTTTAAAAATAATCAAATCCTCATTACTTCTTGTATTATCTTTAATATTTTGTGAAGTTGTAGACTCCTCGTATATCCTATGGGCCATTAATTGTTCTGGAACATAAATAATATGTCCATTTTTTCGTGACAATCTTTCCCAAGCGTCCCAATCAGCTGCATTTTTGAAATTAACATCAAAAAAATTATCATTTATATAAGATTTATTATATGTTACTGATGGACAGCAAATTGGATTACCTAATGATAATACTCTCCTTCTTAAAAAAACATTACTTCTAAAAAATTTAAACCTCATCATATAATTTAATATATTTTTTATCTTCATATTTAAATTAGTATAACAAATGCCTGAATTTTTATGCTCCACATAGTTAGTATATACAAAAATACACTTATCAACTTTTTCGATTTGATGCATAACATTTTCCAAATATTTATCATAATAATAATCATCTTGGTGACATATTGTAAAATATTCTGTATTAACACTTTGAATTGCGAAATTCCAATCTCCAGACAAACTACTTTCATTCATATTAATAAACATTTTTAGATTATATTTTTGTGCTAATTGACTAATGTGATTATTTGGGGTCGAAGTACAAATAATTATTTCACTTTGCACAGTTTGATCTATCAATGATTGAATACAATTTTCCAAAAACTTATTTTCTTTATAAGCACATATTACAAATGTATGGTTTTTTACTTTTTCCACATCATCACCTCTTAATTTTGTTAAATATCATCTTGTATTATACACATTAGAATAAGATACTGCAAGATATACTAAAATTTAATATTTATTTGATTATATCTATATAAAAAATAAAGTAGCTTAAATTCACTACTTTACTAATTTAACACATAGTACTGATAGAAAATGCGTCACAAATACTGACAATACGATATTTAAATAAACATTCATCGATCCACCGAATAAATACGCTATCATTCTTTGAACAAAAAATCCCCATAAAAAATATAAGTAAAAATATTTTTTACAAAAATCAATATATATTTTTTTTACATTCCAACTATATGCAACAAATAACAAGATATACGGATAGGTAATAATACTTACATATTTATACAAATCTACTTTTAAAAATATCAAAGAAGCAATAATTGCAACAATAGTATAATTCCATTTTAAAATTATAAATTCACTATATACATTAAATAGACACCCCATGTAAAAGAAAATCATTGGATGCATCATATTATATATTAAAGGTGAAATCGCATATACTTTTTCAATATTAAACCATACTAACAATACCATAGGAAATGTGAAAATCATTTTACCTTTATCAAGTAATTTCAATTTATATGCAAAATAACAAAGTATATAGCATAAAAATTGCGGTGCTAAAGTCCATAAAGAACCATTTAACGCTCCTGAATATACTGTATTTTCAAACACACCAGGTAAATAATGATGTGGTATCATCAAAGAATTCAATACAAAAAATTTAAACGTAGATAATGATGTTAAATAATCCATTTTATTAACAGTTGTAAAAAAAAATCCAAAAACATATGTGGAGATAAACATTACAATGATTAATGGCGGAAAAATCCTTTTGCATCTATCTATAAAATACTTTCTAAATCCTGAAGATTTTTTTACACTGTTTACAATAAACAATCCACTGACAAAGAAAAATAAATTTACTGCAATTTCTCCAAAAGATAATTGCCCATTTGTTATTCTATACAAAGGATTCACATAATTATCTCCCATTGATATTGGATAAGCATGAGAGGCAATAACTAAAATTGCGCCGATATATTGTAAAAGCGAAAATATATTTTTTTCTTTCAATTTTTGATTTAAAAACATGAAAACTCTCCTAAATTAATAATTTTTATTGCTTTTAAAACTACTCAACAATACAAAAAACAAAGATTGAATAAACAAAATAAACATTACAATTACAAATGACCATGCTGCACCATTTATCGAATACATTTTTGTTAAAAAATTAGGAATAATTAGCGAACTTATAAATGTAATAATATAAGTTAACATTATCACTTTTTGTTTTCTCATTACTGATAAAGCATAGTATAAAATTACATTTGCTGCATTTAAACCGCCTCCAATTAATAAAATTAATAAGGCTGATTTAAATCTATTCAAATCAGTATTATATAAAAATGATAAAACCGGAATTCCTAAAAAATATGCTCCTAAAATTGCACATAAAGTAACTAAACATACTCCTAATAATACAATAGAAATAGTTTTCATGAATTCTTTATGATAACCATCATTCCACTTTTTTGCCATAGTTGTTAACATCGGTTTAAAAATAAATCCGATCAACAAATTAATTGTAGAAACAGGAAGAAAAATAGCTGTGTATTTACTATGAAAATTTGATGGTAAATTTGCTTCAATAGCATACCTAGAAGCATTTAATACATAAGTCGACATAAACACACTTGCAAATAGCGGTACGCATTCGCTAATGATTTTTTTGATTACTAAAAAATTTAAATTTAATGAATATTCAGAAAAATTTGTAATAATTCTTATATTAGTAAAATACACACAAATTAAAGCAACAATAATGGCTATTATCATTGAAAAATAAATATTTTTAGTAATGAATAAAATAACAACAAGAGCAATAATGGAAAAAACTGTTCTAATAGTCATTGATTTTCCTGAAACATCTAATCTATCATTTTGTTGAAATTCACCTTCAAATACGTCAGCAAAAGTATCTAGCATTTTATAAACACATAACATCATCACTAAAATTGACTTTTCAAATGAATACCCTTTAAAAAAGATATACACCACACTACATACGATCATTAATAAATCAGTAATTAATCTTGTGGTATAATAGTCCGAAAATGAAAACACTTTTTTAGTATCTGTCACCTGATAAGTCCTTGTTTCGAAATATCCAATCGTTGACATTAATTGGCTAGTTGCTAAAGCCATCGCGAAATCACCACCAGCATAATCCCCAACAATTCTATTTACTAAAATAGTTAACATCATTGTACCTAAAGCAAGTGACATGCTCCCTGTCATATTCCAAAAAAAGTTACTAGCTGTTTGATTTTTTTGTTCACCAATAAGCCAATCATAGAACTTACTCATTGTCATATTCTCCAAATTCTAAGCGATAAGGAAAGTGATTCTTTCTTTTTTCAATTGGAGGTAACTCCATATAGTTACCAAACATCTTTATTAAATGTCCATCTAAATCACTTGGAAAATTTAACATCACATCTTCAAATGGAATCTTCTTAAGTGGATACAAATCTTTAATTTCAAACATATTTGTGTAAGGACTTGTATCACATAAAAATCCAATTCGACTTGTTTGTTGTGAATTATATTTAACACATTGATTTAAACATTTTTTATAAATCCATTTTTTGTCAATATGTAAAATATTCATTGCCCAATACACACACGCACAAATAAATTGAACAACACTTGCTTTAAAACCTGTAAAAGCCAACACTGGATGAGGAATACTTCTCAAAATTAAAATTTTTGACCAAAACCAAGCCCATGTAGCTTGTTTCTTAAATTTTTTAGGATCGTCACTAAGATTATCAAAAGGATATAAATCTAAAAAGATCCCAAAATTACAATCAATATCTTTTACAGCAAATTCTTTAAAAACTGTACCTTTTAATACTAATCTTGTTGTCATCAATGGATAATTAGAATTTTCACTTGTATTCAACACTTCATATTCATCTGCCAAGTGTATTTTTGCTAACTCAATAAATTTATCAAAATCTTTTCTAGGTAACGCTATATCTATATCATCATCCCATGGAATAAAGCCTTTGTGTCGAACAGCTCCTATTCCAGTACCAGCTAACCCAAAGTAATCTAAATTATTTTCATCACATATTCGCATAAAATCCTTTAAAATTTTCATTTCAACTTTTTGAACTTTCTTTAACGTTTTTTCATCGTATTCTCTACTCATAATTACTTTCATCTCCAAATATTAATATTTTAGGCGCATGATTTTTTCTTTTTTCGATTGGTGGCAACTCCATGTAATTTCCATACATTTTAGTTAAATATTCATGATTTTTATTTGGTACTCCGATCATTACGTCTTCAAATTGTTTTTCTACTAAGGGAAATAGATCCTCTAAACTAATCATCATATCTAATGGATGAGTAGAAGAAAAACAACATACATTTTCAGTTTCAATATCATTGTATTTCTTTGCCCACTTTAACCACTGATTATTCAACCATTTACGTGACATTCCACAGACTTTCATTGCATAATGTGCAATATAACAACAAGTATAAACAATCTTTTTAGCAAAAGGACTCATATTTAAATATGGTTTTTTTATATCTCTTACTAAACGTAACTTAGAATATAAAAATAACATCCTTGTTTGTTTTTTTCTTTTTTTCAAATCATCAGGTACATGATCAAAAGGATAAAAAGCAACGTCTATTCCAAACTCACATTTAATTCCTTCAAATGTTTCTGGCACGCATACTGTACCGTTTTTCATCATATTCGCATGCTGAAATGGATATAAATCGCTTATTTCCGCACTCATCATATGATATTTATCCTTATAATCACGTTGAACAATTTCAACAAATTTTTCATAGTCTTCTCGCATTATTCCTAAATCTATATCATCATCCCAGGGAATAAAACCTTTATGTCGCTCAATTCCAATAGCACAACCTGCTGTCATAAAACATTTAAGATTATTTTCTTTACATATTTTTAAAACATCTTTCAACATCTTAAGTTGAACTAATTGTAATTTTTTTAATTGCTCATTCGTGTACTCAGCCACTCTCTCACCTCATTTTTATAAATAAATCCAAATTATTTTATCATTAATAAATAAACTTTTCTACCATTTAAATTAAATTTAATTGCTAAAATCAACAAGTTTTAATATTTCTATACTATTTTATTTTAAAAATCAATTCTATTTAACTTTATTTTTCCATAAATATGAAATGCATATTGAATAATATAATAATCGTGTTATACTGTTCATTAAAATTACAAGGAGATGAAATAATGAACAAATATGATTTACTTTTACTACTAGAAAAAGAAAAATTTGTTAATCAACGTACTTTTGCCAATAGATTTAATGTATCATTAGGAAAAATCAACTCTTTATTAAAAGAGTTAAAACAAGAACATTTAATAAATTTTGATAAAACACTAACTGAAAAAGCAAATGATTTGTTAAAACAAAATAAACCAAAATCTGCAATTATACTTGCAGCTGGCACTGGTTTTAGAATGATCCCAATTAATAAAGCAATGAATAAAGCATTAATTGATGTTAATGGAGAAGTGTTAATTGAAAGATTAATAAAACAACTTCATGAAGTGAATATTACAAATATATATATTGTAGTAGGATATATGAAAGAAAGCTTTGAATATTTAATTGATAAATTCAATGTAAAACTAATTGTAAATAACGAATATGTCACAAGCAATAATTTACATTCTCTATATTATGCTCGTAAACATTTTTCAAATTCATATATACTTCCATGTGATATTTACTTTAAAGAAAATCCATTCAACCAATTAGAACTAACTTCTTGGTATTTAGTTAGTGACTTATTAACTACATCTAGTTACTTCAAAATTTCAAAAAGACAAAATAAACTACTTTATTCTAAAGAAAATGAAAAAAGTAATAAAATGCTTAGTGTAGCTTATTTTAATAACGCATTTGGAAAACATTTAAGCAATGTAATTGAAAAATTCTATCAATCAAAATTATATACTGACAGTTTTTGGGAAGAACTCCTTAAAAATGAATTAAATAATCACGAAGTTTATGGAAAAATTATTCTGGAAAGTAATTATATGGAATTTAACGAATGTAAAGACTTACAAGCATTCGATTATAATTCTAAATGTTTAAACCTAGAGATTTTTGATATCATTACATCAAGTTTAAATATTCAAAAATGCGATATCTTAAATATTATTGCATTAAAAACCGGCATGACAAATAATTCATTTTTATTTGAAACAAATGATAAAAAATATATTATGCGTATCCCCGGTGAAGGAACTGAAAAATTAATTAATAGAAAACAAGAAAAGCAAGTTTATGATGTTATAAATCCCCTAAACATTTCTGATCCTATTATTTATTTTGATCCTTATAATGGATATAAATTAACTGAATATATCCCAAACACACACAATTGTGATCCACTAAATAAATCGGAAGTAGAATTATGTATGCGTTTTCTAAAGAAATTTCATGATAGCAAATTAAAAGTTAATCATGAATTTGATATATTTGAAAAAATAGAATACTATGAATCTTTATGGAAAACTCAACCCTCTAAATACCCAGATTATCAACAAACTAAAAACAATATATATATTTTAAAGAACTTTATTAATTCTTTAGATAAAAATTACACTTTAACACATATCGATGCTGTACCTGATAATTTTCTATTGTTTAAAAACAATAATAAACGAGAAATAAGATTGATTGATTGGGAATATGCTGCGATGCAAGACCCTCATGTTGATATTGCAATGTTTGCAATTTATGCAATGTATGATCGTCAAGATGTAGACCAATTGATAGATTTTTACTTTGAAAATAATTGTAATAAACAAACGCGTTTAAAAATTTATGCTTATATCGCTTGTTGTGGTTTACTATGGAGCAACTGGTGTGAGTATAAATTCTTATTAGGAATAGAATTTGGTGAATATTCACTTGCTCAATACCGCTTCGCTAAAGAATATTTCAACATCATTAAAAATGAACTAGGAGAAAAAATTTATGAATATCAATGTTGATAACGCAATAATTATGGCTGCAGGTATGTCTTCTCGATTTGCACCCATTTCATATGAAAAACCAAAAGCACTTATTCAAGTAAAAAATGAAGTGCTCATTGAAAGACAAATCAAACAACTACAAAGTGCGGGAATAAACGATATCACAATTATTACTGGATACAAAGCTGAACAATTTGAATATTTAAAAGAAAAATTTAATATTAAAACACTATACAATCAAAACTACAACACTCATAACAATCATTACAGTTTATATATTGCTAAAGATTTATTGAAAAACACTTATATTTGTTCAGCAGATAATTACTTCACACAAAATCCATTCACTGCAACTGTTGACGAAGCCTATTATTCATCTATATATAAAAATGGACAAACTGATGAATGGTGTATTACATATGATCAAAATAACTATATTACAGATGTGACAATTGGTGGAGAAAATCAATGGATTATGCTAGGACATGCATTTTTTTCAAATAGTTTTAGCCAAAAATTTAAATCTATATTAGAGAAAGAAATTAACTTAAAAATAACCCAAGATAAACTATGGGAATCCATTTATTTAGAACATATTAACGAATTAAAAATGAAAATAAATAAATATCAAGAAAATCAAATATTTGAATTTGATTCGTTAGATGAACTTAGAGAATTTGATCATAAGTATATTAATGATACCCAATCAAAAATATTAAAATCAATTTCAAACACACTAAAGATTGAAGAAAAAGATATTATCAACATTAAACCAATTAAACAAGGCAACCAAGCTATTGGAATACAATTCAATGCAAACAACAAAACATTTACTTATAACTATCAAACAAAACTATTAGAAGGAGAAAATCAATGATTAGCGGACTACTAGGTGGACTTTTATGGGGATTAGACACTGTTGTATTAGGAATTGCATTAGTTTCATCAAAATTTACTTCAACAGAAACAGCACTATTTTTAGCACCATTCGTAAGTACATTCTTACATGACACTTTTTCAGCAATTTGGATGTTTATTTACATGGGAGCAAAAAAAGAACTTCCGAATGTACTAAAAGCATTAAAAACAAAAAGTGGAAAATTCATTATCCTAGGTGCGTTACTAGGAGGTCCTATTGGTATGACAGGATATGTTAATGCAATTAAATATATCGGACCATCATATACAGCTATATTATCTGCATTATTTCCTGCAGTTGGGGCATTATTCTCATACATTTTCTTAAAAGAAAAAATGCGATGGTGGCAAATTATTGGTTTACTTGTCGCTATTGGAGGAGTTATTGGTCTTGGATATAGCCCATCAAATAGTGAAATTACAAATTTATTTTTAGGCTTTGGTTTTGCACTATTATGTATCATTGGTTGGGCAAGTGAAGCAGTTATTTGTGCATACGGAATGAAAGATCCAGACGTAAGTGATAAACATGCATTACAAATAAGACAAACAGTTTCAGCCTTATTTTATGGTTTAATCATTCTTCCATTACTAAAAGGATGGTCATTTAGTTTATCAATATTTACTGATAACAGTATAATTTATATTATTGCCTCAGCTTTATTTGGAACAGTTTCATATTTATGCTACTATAAAGCAATTAATAAAATCGGTGCCTCAAAAGCTATGTCACTAAACATCACTTATTCTGCATGGTCTATTATCTTTAGTTTCATCTTAATTGGCACAAAACCAACTCTAAGTAGTATTATCTTTGGAATTATCATCATAATCGGTTCATTAATTGCTGCAGTTAATATTGAAGAATTCAAAAATAAGAAATAATTTAATAAATACATTCACCATTACCTCAAGTTAAATATATTAAAGGAGACTACTAATATTATTGATATACTCAACAATATTAGTAGTCTCCTATTTTAATATACCGATTATTCAGTAATAATCAGCATTTAAGTTATTTTCTTTTGTTAAATTTACTGATAGTGCGGATCAATTTTCTTTAAGTCATTATATGAATCAATCTCTATAATATCATCAAATGAACATTCTCTAACCTCTATTTTATAATGTTCTTTGCAATACTCCAAAGGAACTTGATCCCAATATCGTTCTTTACCACCAGGCAATTCAAATGTGTTTTTTACATCTTCTGCTAATTTTTCACCATCTTCTTTATTCCAATAAGAAATTCCATACATATGATGAACATTACGCCCACCAACCTTAACTTTAGTAATCACCTTATTTTTATTTGTTTCAAAACACCAGTCATCAGTTAATTCAGTTTTTACTCCTAAATAATTACTTGTATATTGATACTTAGTAATTAATTTTGGATTATATAACACTAAATCAGCTTCTAATACATAAGCATTTTGTAATAACTGACGCGCATATAATACAGAAGAAATATTATTTGCCTCATTATAATATTCATTATCAATAAACTTAATCATCGGATACTTATATAATAATTGATCAAATTGTTCTTTTAAATATCCTCTAACAATATAAATTTCTTCAATTCCTGCTTCAATAACCGCATCTAATAGAGTATCAATCATTCTTGTTCCATTAACTCTAATTAATGGTTTAGGTGAATTGATTGTTAAAGGGACTAATCTTGATCCAAACCCTGCAGCAATAAATACTGCTCTTTTTACTCGATAAGGCTCTAATGCTTTATACCCTTTTTCCACAATTTTATGTTGATCGTTTATATATCCTTTTTCATTTAAAGTTTGAAGTGCGTTATTTATTGTCCCTAAAGAGACTTTACAATAATGTGACAACTCTCTTTGAGTAAAATCTTTATCTAAATTAGCTTCAATAAAAGTTAATACATCGAATTCTTTATGAGTTAATTCCATTTTATAAACCCCCTTCTTATTATTTGTAAAATTAATTATCTTTTTTATAACATATATAACAAATTTTGTGAATAAATTAATCAATAAAATAACAATAGAAACAAATGAAATAGATTCAAGAAGCATCATTCCTTCTAACTGAGGAATCATCATTGCTAAAGGCTGATTATCAATCGTTGTTAAAAATGATACTGCTGAAATAGTAACCATTGCATTTATAAAAAAATAACTAAACATTTCTAAAATAGTATCTATTGTTTGTGGCATAATAACATCTTTTATTAAATAAAAAGGTTTAATTCCTAGTGTTTTGGCTACATTTTCATAATTGGAATTTAGTTTTCCTAATGCATTACAAGCAATTAAATAAGGTGAGGCAAAAAAATGGACGATATTCACCATGATTAAAATTACAAATGTTCCATATATAAAACTACTTTTAAAAATTAAACTATAAGATAAACCTAGTACTATACCTGGAATAGCTAATGTAAGCATAGAAATTAAATGTAAGCATTTAGAAATTTTACCTATACTTCTTGTAGAAAAATATGCCACTAGATAACTTAGACAAGTTCCAAACAAAGATGTAAATAAAGCAATAATGATTGAATTAAACATATAATCCGTCATTGACATATTTAAAGTACGATAAATATGTCTCATTGAAAAAGATAAATTAACTGGATATTTTTCCATCACCATCAAAAATAAAAATACAAAAATCGGTATTAATAGCAATACAGAAAAAATTATAATCCACATTTTTGAAAATACATCACGAACTTTATTTTTAGGAAGTATATATTCTTGAGTAGTAAATGACATTCCTTTAACATCTTTACTTAAAATATCTAAAATAAATGCTATAAAAGCAGGAATCATTAAAATTAATCCAATAACAGCCCCTTTACCAAAATCTAATAAACCAATTACTTCATTATACATATACAAAGGGAGTGTCATAAATTTTCCCCCTACCATTAACGGAACACCATAATCAGTAAATATAAGTGTAAATACTGTAAAAAATACAGAAATTAACGGTTTTTTCAGGTAAGGAAAAGTAATATTTAATAATTGACTTAACTTAGGAATTCCTAGAACATCTGCAGATGTATATACCGAACAATCTTCATAATTAAATACATCTACTAACATCAATAAAGCCACTGGAAATGAGTACATAATCGACCCTAAAACAATTCCTGTTAAACCATAAACATTAAAATTAAGGTTAAAAAAATTAGTTAAAACTCCATTACCTCCAAATAATACAACTAACCCAGTACCATGAGATATAGACGGAATTAACATTGGGATTGTTAGTAGTGTAATCCACACCTTTTTGTATTTTATATTACTTCTTGATAAAAACCAAGCAGTTACTAAAGCTAACATTACTGTAATAGTAGTAGCAATTAATGTTGAAGTGATTGAATTTTTAAAAATTCTTACAATTACTTTTGAAGTTAATATTTTTAATATATTAACATTAGCGATTTGTACAAAAATGGCACCTAAAGGTAAAATAATTGTCAAACATAAATAAATTAACAATAAAACTTTAATAGATTTAGTACGTATATATTTCATCTTCCATTTCCACCATACATTTTTTCAAATCTTCCATTTTTGTTTTTAAATGCTCTACAACAAATTTTTCAACAAATGCATTTCCCGGTTTATTATATAATTCAACTGGTGTTGCAATTTGTTCAATATTCCCTTCACTCATTACCATTATACGATCTGACATTGTAAATGCTTCTTCTTGATCATGCGTTATATAAATAATTGTTGAATTGTATTCCTTTTGTATTTTTTTTATTTCTCGACGCATCGTTAAACGATTAGCTGCATCAAGTGCTGAAAGTGGCTCATCAAATAAAATTACTTTAGGTTTAAGTGCTAATGTTCTTGCAATTGCAACTCTTTGTTGCTGTCCTCCCGATAAGCGATCCACACGTTTATTAATATGTTCCATTAACCCTACTTGTTCTAACACTTCTAAAGCTATCTTTTTTGCTTCTTTTTGATATTTAGAATGAAATTTTAATGCATATTCTACATTTTGAAGCACGGTCATATTAGGGAATAATGCATAATTTTGAAAAACAATTCCCATTTCTCGTTTAGATGGTTCTTCATTTTCAATACTTCTTTGATTCAAAAATATTTTGCCAGAAGTTTGTTTTTCTATTCCGATTAAGATTTTTAATAGCGTTGTTTTTCCACAACCTGATGGTCCTAAAACAGATAAAAATTCTCCCTTCTTCACATCAAAATTAATTTTATTTAACACTACTTTTTCACCATAAATCTTATGTATATCTTTAATTTTCATCAATGTTTCCATATGTTACCTCTAATATTCCCATTTTCTTAATAAACGTAATCTTTCACTTTCAGTATTATTTGACATATCTGCATAATTGATATTTTTAGGATAATTTTCAACATGATTGACTTGTCCTTTAAAAATTTGTTCAGGTGCAAATTTTTCTTTATCTTCATAAATTAAAGTATTATAAAGATAATCAAATACTTCTTTAACACCTTCTTTATCTTGATGACCTTCTACCATTGCAAATCCAGCAGTAGTATAAGGCGCACCTTCTTTAAAAAATAGGATATCTAAATTTACCCCATGATTAATTTCATTAACAGCTTGATATGTAATGCCAAGTCCTATTCCAGCTTCTTTTTGCAACAATGCCTTTACTGGACCTGAACCCGAAGAAGTAAATTGTAAAATATTTTTTGATAATTCATCAAAATATTTAAACGCTTGAGTTTCGCCCATTACATTTACAATATTTTTCAAAAACATATAACCGGTACTTGAAGCCTTAGGACTAGGCATAGAAATCAAATTTTTATATTCTGGTTTCAATAAATCTTCATAACAATTAGGAACTGCCAATCCTTTACTTTTCAAGACTTCACGATTAACGATAATCGCACCACTAATGCGATACCATGGTGCATATTTTTTATGACTTGGCACTAATTCATCTAAATAACGTGAAAAATCATAATCGTCAAGTGTAACTAACATATCTTTTAACTGTTCAAGATATGTTGTTTCTAGTTCTAAAATAATATCTGCTTCAATCTTTTTTCCTTCACTTTTTAAACGAGCTGCACTATTTCCTGTTGAAATATATTGAATAAAAATATCATATTGAGGAAATTGCTCATCTAAACGTTTTTGTAAATATTCATTTCGATAATTTTCTGAGCTTGAATAGATTACCACTTTAGGTCGTGTCATTTGTGATTGACAACCTGTTAAACTGATTACTAATATACAAGCTAGCAATATTTTTAATAGTTTGTTCATATTCTTCTCCTTGTTCAATTTTAATAAAGATAACACATACTTTGAACATATGCAATAAAAAATACTGATTTTTTCAATATTTTTCATATTTTTAGTAAATATTGAATGAATTTAATAAAGTTTTTATTTTTTGAACATTTTAAAATAAAGTGGTATATGAATTCTAAAATTATTACATTTTCCATTAACTATAAAATGATATATTACTATTTTAGCATTTATAAGCACCTTTGTACTTTGGTGTGTTTAATAACCTTATCAACATTTAACTCCATCAAGTTTCTATTCGCACACTCAAAAAAATTGTTACCCCACTTCCTTCACCCATGACATCATTATTAACGGCTTGTGGTTCAATGTAATTGGCGGTAAATACCTATAAATTCATCCCATGCCGGCACACATGAAAAGAACCAACTTCTATGCATTATAGGAATCAATCCTTACCAATTTCTCTATTTAAATTTATTTAATGCATATCTATTATACATCATAAATAGGATCAATTGTTTTCAATTCATCATATGTATCAATTTCAATAATATCTCCTTCATAAACAGGTTTAACTAATACATCATAATGATCTTTGAAAAATCTTAATGCTACCTCATCCCAATATTTTTGAGGCCCATCTGGTTCCATATTAAAAACACTTTCTATATCATTTGACATCTTTTTGGCTGCTTGACTATCCCAATAAGAAATTCCATACATATGGTAACAATTATCAAATTTTCCACCAACATGCACACTTTCAATATGACCATCATTTACTTTAAAACACCAATCATCTGTTTCATCTACTTTTTTACCTAAGTAATTTGTTTGATATTCATATTTTCTAATAATATCTTGATTATACAAAACTAAATCCGATTCTAATACATAAGCATGATCTAACATATCTTTAATCATTAATGCACTAGAAATATTGTTAGCTTCATTAAATTTATCGTTATCAATAAATTTAATATTTGGGTATTTTTTTAGTAACAACTCAAATTGTTCACCTAAATATCCTCGAACAATTGTAATATCTTCAATACCGGCTTTAACTACTGCATCTAATAAGGTTTCAATAATTCTTGTTCCACCTACTTTTATCATTGGTTTAGGTGTATTTAAAGTAACAGGAACCATTCTACTTCCAAATCCTGCTGCAATAAAAATAGCTTTTTTAACTTTATAAGGCTCTAACCAGCGATATCCTTTTAAAGTAACTAAATAATTTAAATCAGCCTCTTCAATTAATTCAAGATTTGTTAATTCGGCTAAAATTTTTAAAACATTCTCCTTTGTTTCATGAAGAACGTTTGCCAATTGATTTATACAAACTCCTATTTCTTGTCTTCTTTCAATCTCAACTAGTACATTAAATTGATTTAATGTTAAATTCATTTCTTTTTCTCCTTTCCATTCTTAAACAAATATTCCTTACTTACGTTTCTAACATACTAAAAATAATTCCTAATAAAACAGCCATTACTCCATAAACTAATAGTCGCAAAATTAATACAAAAATACTTAAATAACGTATAACACTCCCACTTCAATATTTTAGTAATACTTATGCACAACTAATGCAATTACATCAAATCCTACTGTTGATGCATTTGCACTAAGGGATAAATAATAGCCTAATCCAACTAAAAATAAAGCAATCACTACACAAATATTTGGATTACAAATTCAATTCCTGTTGTTCTAAATAAACTTAAAATCCCATATAACATAGACCACTAATAATTAATTTTAAAAAATTTTCCTTTCCTAATTGGACATAGCACAAAACTTAAAGTGCTCAATTAAAATATTAGCGATAACTGAAATATCAACATGTAATATTGACGATAAAATCAACGAACTACTCGTGACACCTCCATTTATAATTCTATTAGGTACAGTAAGAAAGCATATGCATAAGTTAATGAAATATTGCCAGTAATAATTTTGACAATACCAAATAAATTTGACTTCATATTCTTTCTCCTATCAACACACATTAAATTATACTAACATATTCAAGTAAATTCTTCAATGAGCATTACGACAAATTTCTACCTATTTTTCAACCTTTTTGCGTTTAACATCAAATTAAACATTCACATATCTAAACCTATGATTTTTCAATTCATTTTGTACAATCTTATATACCTATTTTATTTTTTTCTTAACATCATCTCAATTACTTTATATAATGGATTTAGAGGTGATCAAAATGTGCGGACGATACTTAATCAAACCCAACTCCAAAATACACAAACTATTTTCAAACCACTACAAACAACTCAACATTTCTAATGAAATCACCCCGACACAATTAGTCCCAATCATCATCAGCCAAAATCAACGATTAAAAGGGACACTAATGTATTGGGGAATAGAACGACATTCAAAACTAATCATTAACGCTAAAGCCGAAACCATCAATGAAAAATCAACATTTAAACAACTCATCAAATTACATCGCTGTATTATCCCAAGTAACGGTTTTTATGAATGGGACGAAGCCAAAAATAGATACCGATTTAACACCGAAGAAGAAACAACCTATATGGCAGGAATTTACACATTTATTAACCACCAACCTCATTTTGTCATCATTACTACAAAAGCCAACCCATCAATGTCTTCAATTCACCATCGAATGCCACTAATTTTAACACGCACCCAAATAGAAAACTGGCTAAACGATGAGAAAATAGCCCAACAATTATTACACCAAATTCCCCCACTTCTTGCTAAAACACTTGATGAAACAAAATCATATACACAATTAAATCTATTATAATCATCATTTACTTTTACCACTTTCATAAAATTTCAGTCATTAAACCTTATCAAAACAATCAACAACGCTTAAAATAAAAAATTAAATAATTGATAATATCCAATACTTTTATTTAAAATAACCTATATCAAATAAAATTCTAAACAATAAAAAAGGGATAGAAACTAGAGTTATTCACTCATTTTCTATCCTTTATTTACATTCAAACTATCAAATTTAACAATTTTCTTCAATTTATAATCAAAGTTAATTATCAAATTAATCCTTTAAACATTGAGTTCGTCTTATCATTTTAGATGAACTCTTATTATTTTTCCATCCAGCTTTCATCTCTTGGATTAACTTTCCAAGCTTTTAATTTTTCCATATCATCTTGATGAATATAATTATGTTCAACTGCGACTGGAATTAATGTATCGTAATCAGTTAAAGTGACATATTGACAATCTGCTTTTTCAAAATTTTCTTTACAAGCAGGTAATCCATAAGTAAAGATTGCAACTAATCCTAAAACTTCGCACCCTGCTTCTTTTAAGGCTTCAACACATTCGATTGAACTTCCACCAGTTGATAGTAAATCTTCAACTACAACTACTTTCATACCTGGTTTTACTACACCTTCAATTTGATTATGACGTCCATGTTTTTTAGCCCCACCACGAACATATCCCATTGGTAATTCTAAAATTTCAGCGGCTAAAGCGGCATGAGCAATACCTGCTGTGGCAGTTCCCATTAAACATTCAGCATCAGGATAATGTTCTTTAACTAATTCTGCTAATCCTTTTTCAATATCTTTTCTTACATTTGGATAAGATAATGTTAAACGATTATCACAATAAATAGGTGATTTAATTCCAGAAGCCCAAGTAAATGGATCGTTTGGTTGTAAAAATACTGCTTTAATGTCTAATAAATGTTTTGCAATTAATTCTTTCATCATTAGTTTCCTCTCTTTATTTCTTTATCCCTATTTTAAAAGATTCACTCTTAAATTTCAACTATTCCCCTTGAAATTGTCTTAATACTTCTTGATAAGTTGATACCGGATCATCAGAACCTGTAATTGTTCTTCCAACTACAATGTAACTAGAAGTTAATTCTTTAGCCATTGCCGGTGTTGTCACACGTTTTTGATCATCTTTACTGTCACTTGCTAAACGAATTCCAGGTGTCACAGTAATAAAATTTTCACCTAAAGTTTCGTGAACAATTTTTGATTCTAAAGGTGAGCAAACAATTCCGTCTAATCCTGCTTCATTTGCGTTTTTCGCCCATTTTAAGACAACTTTTTCAAGTGGTTCATGAATCATTAATTCATTATCCAATACCTCTTGATCTAAAGAAGTTAAACAAGTTACAGCAATACAAGTCGGTCTTTTTTCACCGATTTTACCTTCTTCTAATCCTTCAATAGCTGCTTTCATCATTGCAATTGAACCAGAAGCATGAACATTAACCATATCTACTCCTAATTTTGCTAATTGACGCATAGCACTTTTAACTGTATTTGGAATATCATGTAATTTTAAATCTAAAAAGATTGAATGTCCTCGCGAAATGATTTCTTTAATCATCTCTTGTCCTTGACCATAAAATAACTCCATTCCAACTTTCATATACAAATGTTGTCCGTCAAATTTATCTAAAAATGACATCACTTCTTCTTTTGATTTAAAATCTAAGGCAATAATTACTTTACTATTAGTCATACTGATGGCTCCTTCCAATAATATCTGATAATTTTTCAATTCCTAATTGATCCATTAATGGGATTAATCCATCAACGATTTCTTTACAAGCATAAGGATTAACTAAGTTTGCACTTCCAACTGCCACTGCACTAGCTCCAGCACTCATCATTTCAATAACATCATTTGCACTACTTACACCACCCATTCCAATAATCGGAATATTGACAGCTTTATATACTTGATAAATCATTCTAAGAGCGACCGGATAAATAGCCGGTCCGGAATATCCTCCGGTTTTATTGGCAATAATTGGTTTACCAGTGCGTAAATCAAAACGCATTCCAATTAATGTATTAATCATTGTAATTCCATCTGCACCGGCACTTTCAACAGCTTTAGCCATTGCAACAACATCAGTGACATTTGGTGATAATTTAACATATACCGGTACTTTAGAAACTGCTTTTACAGCTTTTGTGAGTTCAGCTGCCATTTCAGGGTTTGTTCCAAATTGAATTCCACCTGCTTTTACATTTGGACATGAAATATTTAATTCTAATGCTCCTACCATATCATGAGTAGAAATTCTTTGAGCACATTCAACATAATCTTCTAAACAACTACCGGCAACATTGGCAATAACTTTATGTGAATATACTTTTCTTAATTTTTCTAATTCAACATTCATGACTTGTTCAACACCTGGATTTTGTAAACCAATCGCATTTAACATACCTGCTCGTCCATCAGCAATACGTGGTAAAGGATTACCAAAACGTGGTTCGACTGTGGTTCCTTTAATCATTATACTTCCTAAGCAATTAATGTCATAAAACTGTGCAAATTCGTATCCAAAACCATAAGTCCCACTAGCAGGAATAATTGGTGTATGTAAATCTAATCCCGGTATTTGAATTGCTAATCTATTCATTGACAATCACCTCGCTTGATTTTAATACAGGCCCTTCTACACAAATGCGTTTATAAGGAGCAGTTTTAACTTTACATGAACACCCCATACATGCTCCAAATCCACAACCCATTCTTGCTTCAAATGATAAATAACCATTGTCATTATCAAATAACACTAACGCATCTAACATCTTTTCAGGCCCACAGGCATAATACTTATCGTACGAAATATTTAATTGTTGAATGACATCAACAACATTTCCTTGCATTCCATAACTTCCATCCATTGTACAAATGTGAGTTTTCCCTAATTTAGAAAACTTATCTTCATAGAATACATCATCTTTTGAATTAAATCCTAAAACAACCTCAACCTCTACACCTGCTTCTACATACTGTTTAGCTAAATTATACATTGGTGGGACACCTACCCCACCACCGATGATTAATGCTTTTTGAATATTTTCTAAAGTAAAACCATTTCCAAGTCCGACTAATACATCTAATTTTTCATCAACTTGCATTGACTTCATTTTATTTGTCCCAATTCCAACAACTTTATAAGCCATTGTAATATGATGATCATCATAATCATGAATAGACATCGGTCTTCTTAAATAAGTTGTTTCACCATCATCAAGTTTAATATTAATAAACTGTCCTGGATTAGTAACTACTCCTTGAATATTTCCTTCTAATACCATTTCATATACATCATGTGTTAATTTTGTATTAGAAATAATTGTCATCATTGTTTGTTTACTCATACCTATCACCTCTTTAAAATTGATATAACTTTCCATCAATCATATTATATTTAATTTTTCCAAAGCATCGATAACCAATAAACGGCGTATTAGAAGATAATGAAACAATATCTTCTTTTTGAATTGTAAATTCCTCTTCTAAATCAAAGACACAAATATTTGCTTTTTGTCCGATTTTTAAATCTGTATCCAATCCTAAAACACGTCCTGGATTCGTTGTTAATGCTTGTAATACTGTTTCTAATTTAACTTCTCCACTTTTAACAACATAAGTATAAACTAATGGGAAACAATGTTGTAATCCAATAATTCCAAAAGGTGCTTTATCAATTGGTTTGGATTTTTCATCACTTGCATGAGGGGCATGATCTGTTGCAATGACAGGTAATACTCCTTCATTTAACCCTTGAATTAGAGCTTGACGATCTTCAAAAGAACGAAGTGGTGGGTTCATTTTATAATTTGGATCACAATTTTGAATATTGTCTTCAGTTAAAACTAAATGATGTGGACTTGCTTCACCGGTTACATTCAATCCTTCTAATTGTGCTTGTCTTAATAAATCGACTGTTTCTTTTGTAGAAACATGGCAAACATGGTATCGATTTTGAATTTGTTTGACTAATTTTAAATCTCTAGCGACTTGTTTAAATTCAGAATCACTATTAATTCCCACTAATCCATGTTCCTTAGCATAATGTCCATCGTGAAGACAACCTCCTAGTTTTAATTCACTTTCATCTTCACAATGTGCCACGATAATGCTATTTAATCGCTTAGCCTCTTTCATTGCACTTTCCATCATTAAACTACTTTGAACCCCTTTACCATCATCTGAAAAACCTAAAATAATTGGTGAAGTTAAGTTAGTTTCCATATCTACTAATTGCTTACCAGCTAATCCTTTTGTAATTGCACTATAAGTATATGTATGAATACAAGCATCTTTTTCAATAATGTTTTCTAATAAATCAATGGTATCAATATGATCCATACAAGGATTAGTATTTGCCATTGCTACAATATGGCTATATCCTCCATATAAACCGCTCAAACTTCCGGTTTTTACCGTTTCTTTATGTGTAAATCCCGGTTCTCTTAAATGCGTATGAATATCCACAAACCCATGCGATAATAATTTATGCTCTAAATCAATCACTACTGCATTTGTATCATTAATCTCTTCTTTAATATCTACAATTGTATCTTGTTCAACTAACACATCCAGTTTTGAAAGTTGATTATTGTAGAAAACTTGTCCGTTTTTAAATAGAATCCTACTCATGTTCAAGTACCTTATGAATTAACGCCATTCTCACAAACACACCATTTTGCATTTGTTTAAAAATTCTCGCTTTTTCACATTCCACAACATCATCAGCAATTTCTACATTACGATTAAATGGGGCTGGATGCATAATAATCGCATTTTCTTTCATTTGATCAACTCTTTGCTTGTTTAAACCATATTGAGCATGATATTGTTCTTTTGTTAAAGTCATACCAGTTTCATGACGTTCATGTTGAACTCTTAAAAGCATGACCACATCAACCTTAGGGATAATAGTTTCAAAATCCACATAATTTAATTCATCTTCTTTATATTCTTCAGGACCTGTTGTATAAACTTCCATACCTAAACGTTTCATCACTTTAAAATTGGAATGGGCTACTCGACTGTGTTTAACATCACCAACAATTGCTACCTTTAATCCTTTAAAATGACCGAATTCTTGTCTAATTGTTAATAAATCTAATAACGATTGGCTTGGATGATCTCCAGTTCCATCACCACCACTTAAAATTGGAATATTAACTTTTCCAATTAAATCATCGTAATAACGATTTTGTGTATGACGGATTACCACAACATCACATCCTAATGATTCAAACAGTTTAACTGTATCGTATAATGTTTCTCCTTTTTGAACACTTGAATTACCGATTTCTAAATTTTGAGTATTACACCCTAAATTTAAAGCCGCTTTTTCAAAACTATAATGTGTTCTTGTTGAAGGTTCAAAAAATAGATGTGCCACTGTCTTTTCATGGTTGTAACTTACCTTTTTACCCTTTGAAAATTCATCTGCTAAATCTAAAATTTCATTAATTTCTTCATTAGTTAAATGATCTAAACTTACAACATTCATCGCATTTCCTCCTTTTACATATAAAAAAAATACCTTTAGCAGGTATATTAATCACAGTATCCAAATATTCTATACCCGCTTTTTTCTTGGGGTGTTCTTACCCTAAATATGATACCAAATTTTTTATTTACTTTCAATCATATTATGACTATTTTCATTAAAAGTTATTTTTCATCAAATACAATAAAAAAATATTAAACAGTTATTATCAAAAATAATGAACAAACAACTTATTTTGAGGTAATATTTTACCCTTGTATTTTATTATTATATGATTTTATAATATAATTAAAATTATCCATATATAGGTATAAAACTGTTTTTTATATCTAAAATTTACCAACTTGAAGATACTTATTTAAAACATCAAAGTATAATAATATTCACAATCTCCTAACAGACTAATTTTTGAGTTATACAAATCACAGCTAAAATGTTGCATAGTGCATTTATTGTAAGCAAAAATCAT
>JAGZJH010000018.1 GCA_018365815.1 Erysipelotrichaceae bacterium | reverse complement strand
GAACACAGAAGTTAAGCATCTTAACGGCGAAGATAGTGCGCAAGTGCGAAAATAGCAAGTTGCCAGGCGATTGGTATCCTTATGGATACCTTTTTTATTGTGTATATGTTGAGTTATCTTAACAAATAGATTATAATTAATCACGAACTGTTAATTTAAGCGTATTATGATTATATATATTATTTATTATTAATTAAGGAGAATCTTATGTCTGAAAAAATTATTATTGAAGGTGGTCATAAATTATCAGGAACAGTTATGATGAGTGGTGCAAAAAATGCTACTGTTGCATTAATTCCAGCTACAGTATTAGCTGATGGCCCGGTTACGATTTTTGGAGTTCCTGCTATTTCTGATGTGAATGCATTGGCTACATTACTTAGAGAACTAAATTGTACTGTTGAAACTTTTGAAAATCATATTATAGTTGATCCTAGCTGTATTCAAAATACACCATTAATTAGTGAGGCTGTAAATAAACTACGTGCTTCATACTATTTTATGGGGGCTTTATTAGGTAAATTTAAACGTGTAGAAATGAAGCTTCCTGGTGGTTGTGCATTTGGTCCTCGTCCAATTGATTTACATTTTAAAGGTTTTGAAGCTTTAGGAGCAAAAATTAGCAATGTTGGTGATACTTATATTATTGAAGCAGATGAATTAATAGGAAATAAAATTTATTTAGATTTTGCTTCTGTTGGCGCAACTATTAACATTATGCTTGCTGCAGTTCGTGCTAAAGGAAGAACTGAAATTGAAAACGCAGCTAAAGAGCCAGAAATCATTGATTTAGCAAATATGTTAACAAAAATGGGAGCAAATATTAGAGGTGTCGGTACTGGAACAATCATTATAGAAGGAGTAGAATCATTAAATGGTTGTTATCACGAAATTATTCCAGATCGCATTGAAGCCGGGACATTTTTAATTATTGCATCTGCTGCCGGAGAAAGAGTGGTTATACAAAATGTTATTCCACAACATCTTGATTCATTGATTTCTAAATTAAAAGAAATTGGTGTCAAAATGGAAGTTTCAGGTGATAGCATAGTTGTCTATGGTGATACAAGTAATTTAAAAGCCGTCGATGTTACCACACAACCTTATCCAGGATTTGCTACTGATTTACAACAACCATTAACCGCATTATTAACTCAAGCAACTGGTACATCAAAAATACAAGAAACTATTTATCCAGAGCGTTTTGGACATTGTCATGAACTTACAAAAATGGGTGCTGTTACTCGTGTTTATGATGGTTATTCTGAAGTTGATGGTAAAACTAACTTGGTAGGTGCCTCTGTAAAAGCTACAGATTTAAGATGTGGTGCGGCATTAATAGTTGCAGCATTAATTGCAGATGGTTACACAGAAATAGGAAATGTTTATCATATTGATAGAGGATATGACAATATAGAACATAAATTAATTATGCTTGGTGCTAAAATTACACGTATTGAAAGTTCCGATGATTAATTAAGTGTAAAATTATTTAAATATGCTTGAAATAATCTTGATATAATGATATTATATTTAGGTACTTACTTTGGAGTAAAAATATTTCAAGGCGGAAGGAGAATGTAATAATGAAAAAAGGAATACATCCAGATTATAAAAAAGTAAAAGTAGTATGTACTTCTTGTGGAGCAGAATTTGAAAGTGGTTCAATTTTAAACGAAATTCGTGTTGATACTTGTTCAAATTGTCATCCATTCTATACAGGAAAACAACGTTTTGCTACTGCAGATGGACGTGTTGATAAATTCAACAAAAAATATGGTCTTAAATAGTATTTTAAAAGAGGGAAACCTCTTTTTTTATTTTTATAAAATAATTAAATGCTTTATGAGATAAAAAATATATTGAGTATGTTATAATAATAACTAAATAAAGTAGATATATTTACAAATATTTTATATAAGGAGTGAAAAAATGAACTATCACGTTTTAGCAAGTGGTTCTAAAGGGAATAGTACATATATTAATATAGATGGTTTTGGTATTTTAATAGATTGTGGAATTACAAGAAAACAACTATTATACAAACTCTCTAATTTAGGATATAACGAACAAGATATAGATTGTGTCTTATTAACACATGATCATTACGACCATAACAAAAATATCCATATTTTCAATAAAAAAATAGTCTATGCTGGAGTGGGGTGTATTGACGATTTATCATCAGAAAATACAGTTAAACCTTATCAATGTATTGAATTTGATGATATTAAAATATGTCCATTACCTATCTCACATGATGCACATAGTCCGATGGCTTATGTTATAGAAAATTCGTACTACAAAATTGTTTATATGACAGATACAGGTTATGTAAGTCAAAAAAATATACAATATATAAGAAATGCTGATTATTATATTATTGAAAGTAATCATGATATCGAAATGTTAATGAATTCTAATCGTCCTATTTTTTTAAAAAAAAGGATTCTTTCTGACCAAGGACATTTGTCTAATGATTATAGTGCTAGATTAATGTGCAAAGTATTAGGGGATAAAACAAAAGATATAGTTCTTGCCCATTTGAGCCAAGAAGCAAATACACCTGAATTAGCGTTACAAACCTATAAAAATATTTTTGAATATTATAAAGTAGATTTAACTCAAATTAATCTTAAAGTAGCAGATCAAATCGAAGTAGTGAGTGGGGGAATAACTTATGAAAATCAAAATTGTAAGTGTGGGTAAGATTAAAGAAAAGTATTTATTAGATGGAATTAAGGAATATACAAAAAGACTAAATGCTTTTACTAAAATAGAATTAATAGAGCTAAATGACGAAAAAATTCCTGAGAATGCCTCTATGCAAGAGGAAGTAATTGTTAAAAATAAAGAAGGAAATAGAATTTTAGAAAAGATTAAAGATGATGATTATGTTATTTTATTAGATTTGCATGGAAAAGAGTTGGATTCTATACAATTATCAAAACATCTTGAAAATTGTATGATTCAAGGAAAAAGTCAAATTGTTTTTGTTATTGGAGGTTCACTTGGATTAAGCGGCGAATTGATAAAACGAAGTAATTTTAGATTGTGTTTTTCTAAATTGACATTTACCCATCAAATGATTAGACTTTTTTTACTAGAACAAATTTATCGCTTGTTCAAAATTATGAATCATCAAACTTATCATAAATAGGTTCTGACTTAATAAATATGGCTTTAAGAATAATTGATTAAGGCAAAAATTAATTAACAAAAAAACACCTTAAATTTGGTGTTGACGAGGTAAAAAGGAACGAATGTCCTCTTTGTTATAACCACATAAAAAATGTTTGTCATCAATGATTATCGGCGTTTTTAGCATGCTTTTGTTTGATAAGATCATATTCATTAAATTATTTAATGTAAGTTGCTCAAGTTCGTGTTTTATATTTTTAATTTTTGGACTACGTAAAGTTAAGATATTTTGGACATCTTCCTCATTTCGAGAGAGTATGTATAAAAGGTCTTTTTTTGTAAAAGTTGAGTTAAGAGAAATTTTTACATAAGGGATATGGTTTTTGTTAAAAAATTGAATTGCGTATCGAGAAGAACGGTTGTTTGAAATGTATAATTTAATCATGATAATCACCTCGTTTAAAGTATATAGTAATTAATATTTTTAGTTTCAAATAAAATTTCTTTAAAATCCAAAAAAACGTAGTTTAAATTATTTTGCATTTATAAGTTAATTATTTGTTATAGAGGGACAAAATGATAAACGGTTACATTTGAAAAAAGAAAGATAATGATAAGAAAAAAGTTTTCAATTAATAATTTTATGTTATAATGTTTGAGTTGTAGAAATGGAGGTATTGTGATGAAGAATATACGTAATATTGCAATTATTGCCCATGTTGACCATGGAAAAACAACATTAGTGGATCAGTTGCTTAGACAATCTGGTACGTTTAAAAATCATGAACAAGTTGTCGAAAGAGTAATGGATAGCAATGCTTTAGAAAGAGAAAGAGGAATTACGATTTTAGCCAAAAATACAGCTATTAATTATAAAGATTATCATATTAATATTTTAGATACACCGGGTCATGCTGATTTTGGTGGTGAAGTTGAACGTATTATGCAAATGGTGGATGGGGTATTATTAGTTGTTGATGCTTATGAAGGAACAATGCCTCAAACTCGTTTTGTATTAAAAAAAGCATTAGAAGCAAAAGTTAAACCTATTGTAGTTATTAATAAAGTTGATCGTCCTGTAGTACGTATTGAAGAGGTAATGGATGAAGTTTTAGAGTTGTTTATGGAATTAGGTGCTGATGATGATCAGTTAGAATTCCCAACAATTTTTACTTCAGCCTTACAAGGAACATCAAGTGAAAGTGCAGATCTTTCAACTCAACAACCTAATATGGATTGTTTATTTGAAATGATTATCAAAGAAATTCCAAGTCCTGATGTAGATGACGAAGGTTCACTTCAATTTCAACCTGCTTTATTAGACTATAATGATTATGTGGGACGTATTGGGATTGGACGTATTAAACGTGGGAAGATGAAGTTAAATGAAATGGTATCATGTGTAAGAGCTGATGGTACAGTCCAACAATTCCGTATTCAAAAGTTATTTGGTTTTTTAGGATTAAATCGTATAGAAATTGAAGAAGCAAGTGCAGGAGATATTGTTGCAATTGCAGGACTTGCAGATATTGGAGTAGGGGAAACTGTTTGTACTTTAGGAAAAGAAGAAGCTTTACCTTTATTAAGAGTTGATGAGCCAACTATTCAAATGGTGTTTGGAACAAATACCTCACCTTTTGCAGGTAAAGAAGGTAAGTTTGTAACAGCAAGTAAAATTGAAGAACGCTTGTTTAAAGAAACAAATAAAGATGTGTCTTTAAAAATAGAACGTATTCCAAATTCAGAAGAATGGATTGTTTCAGGACGTGGTGAGTTACATTTATCTATTTTAATTGAAACAATGCGTCGTGAAGGGTATGAATTACAAGTTTCACGTCCAAAGGTAATTATTAAAGAAATTGATGGTGTAAAATATGAACCTTGGGAAGATGTTCAAGTTGAAGCACCTGATGATTGTATTGGATCAGTCATTGAATCTTTAGGGTTTAGACGTGGAATTATGGAAAATATGACAAGTCATGATGGACAAACAAAAGTAAGTTACAAAATCCCTTCAAGAGGAATGATTGGATTTATGACAAACTTTTTAACAATGACTAAAGGATATGGAATGATTTCCCATGTTTTTGAAGAGTATCGTCCAGTAGATGGGGATACTGTTGGTGAAAGACAATTAGGGGTATTGATTTCTATTGATAACGGACAATCAACTGCTTATTCACTTGGAAGTTTAGAGGATAGAGGAGTAATGTTTATTGGTCCTGGAGTTGATGTTTATGAAGGAATGATTGTTGGGGAACATAGCCGTGATAATGATTTAGTCGTTAATGTCACAAAGGGAAAGAATTTAACGAATACACGTTCTTCTACTAAAGATTCAACAGTCGTTTTAAAACGCCCTAGACAATTTAATTTAGAATCATGTTTAGATTATATTAATGATGATGAATTGGTAGAAGTGACACCATTAAACATTCGTTTAAGAAAACGTTATTTAACAGAACAAGAAAGACGTCGTGCTTATAAAGAAAAATTAGCATAGTTAAGGGGAAAACTTGCCCCTTTTTTTGTATTTAATTTGATTTTAAAACAATAATGTTGTACTCTATTACCTAAGAGGTGATTAATTTGGAATATTTGATAAGTTTAATTATGATGATGATTTTCATGATGATTATTCTAAAACTTGTATTTGCTCAAATGGACGGTAAAAGAGCAAATAAACAATATAATATACGTTACTTTTTACAGTTTACGCAGAGTTTTGTATATGGAAGAACTAATCTCATTTTGTTTATGGCGTTAGTTATTTTTATCTTTAACCCCACAGCACCGTTATTTTCAATAGAGGGTTTAATTCAATTTTTAATTTTACTGTGCGCATCGGTGATTATTGATATTGTATCGCAATATGCTTATTATCTATTTGGAAAGTTTAGATTTAAAGAATCTATTAAACAAGCAGTGGAAATTCAAAAGATGATTGAAGATTTAGCGAATGGTGAAGATGCTTATGAAGATATTATTTATCCTGCTAAGCAATTTGATTTTAAAGAGGTTGTGGAGTCTTATTTACAAGAAAATCAACATTTAGGAATTGCGAGTATGGATAAAGGTGAATTTGCAAATTCTATTATCAACTTACCTCCAGTAACTTATGTTATCGATGTTTTTGAAAAAGAAACTAAAGAATTGCTTAAAGATAAAAATATTAAAGTTACAACTTTAACTAAAGATAAAGGTTTACCTTTTAAAGATGAGAAGTTAGATATTTATGTTTGTCATTACACTAATTTTAATAAAGCAGATGTGTTAAGAGTGTTAAAGCAAGGTGGAAAGTTGATTATTAAGCAAAGAGGTAGTGAGAATTTAAAGGAATTAAATTCGATGTATTTACCGATGATTAAAGCAACTCAATGGAATAAATATCTTTGTGAAAATATCTTAGTCCAAACTGGGTTTATGTTAGTTGAAGGAAAAGAGCAGTATGGGAAAATACAATTTAAGAGTTTGGCAGGGTTATTTACTTATTTAAAAATAGTATTACCTGATTATTTAAATAAATTAGATTTGTATATAAACCAATTAGCTTATATTGATCAATGTATTAAACAAAGAGGATTTTTTGAATTAACAACACATGAGTTTTACATTGTATGTCAAAAGTGTTAGTTTATTTGAATAAAAAATCCGAAAATAGTACCTTTTTATCGGCATAAAATGAAAGCGCTAAATTTTTTTTACATAAAGTATGGAAATTATAAAAATTTATGCTATAATTGTTTTTGTTAGAAATACATATTTAGGAGGAATTCATAAAATGGCTGAAAGTTTATCATTTGTAGTATCTGATCCAGTTGGATTACATGCTAGACCAGCAACAATCTTAGTAAATCAAGCAAGTAAATTTAATAGTAATATTAAGTTAGTTTACAATGGAAAAGAAGTAAACTTAAAATCAATTATGGGTGTTATGTCTTTAGGTGTACCTACTAAAGCAACTGTTGAAATTGTTGCTGAAGGTGATGATGAAAAAGACGTAATTGCTTCAATTGCAAAAGTAATTAAAGAACAAAAAGTTGCTGAATAATGATTAAGTCCCTTTAAGGGACTTTTTTATGTGAGGAGTAGAGTATATGGTGAAAGTTAAAACAAATGCATTAAGAGTGTTAGACAAATCATCAATTCCTTATCAATTACAGACTTATTCAGTTGATGAAAGTGATTTGTCAGGAATGAAAGTAGTGGAAAAGTTAAATGTTGATTTTAAAAAAGTCTATAAAACTTTAGTTTTACAGTCAAATGATAAACAGTATTTAGTGTGTTGTTTACCGGTGAATTGTGAAGTGGATTTAAAAAAACTTGCGAAGTTGTCTAAGCATAAGAAAGTTGAAATGATTGCAATGAGGGATTTGCAGGCAATTACTGGATATATTCGAGGTGGATGTTCACCAGTTGCAATGAAGAAGCAATTTCCAACTTATTTTCAAGAAGATATTTTATTATTAGATGAGGTTTATTTAAGCGCAGGTAAAAGAGGTGTTCAGATGATTGTCAAGCCACAAGATATTATTTCGTTAGTCAATGGACAAGTAGGGGATTTTATTTAATGATTTATTATTTATTTACTGTGAACTTGATTGGTTTATTAACAATGAAGTTAGATAAATATAAAGCAATAAATCATCGTTATCGTATTAGTGAAAGTATGTTAATGATGTTAGCAGTAGTTGGAGGAAGTGGAGGAATTTATTTAGGAATGTATATGTTTAAACATAAAACTAAAAAAATTAAGTTTTATTTAGGAGTTCCTTTAATAATGATTATTCAGTGTATTATATTAGGAAGTATTTTGTGACAATAATATTATCATTGGTATTGGAATTTATGTGATAACCAAGTATAATAAGTGCATAATGGAAAGGGTGAGTATATGAAAACAATTAATATAAAAATAGAAATGGAAAATGGAGATGTAATGGAAGGGGAATTATATCCTGAAATTGCACCGATTACAGTTGAGAATTTTGTTAATCTAATTAAAGAAGAATTTTTTGATGGATTAATTTTTCATAGAGTTATTCAAGGTTTTATGATCCAAGGTGGTGGATATGATAAAAACATGGTTCATAAAGAAGCGAAAAGTATTAAAGGTGAGTTTAGTGCAAATGGAATTGAAAATAATTTGAAACATGAACCAGGAGTGTTATCAATGGCAAGAACAATGATTCACGATTCAGCTTCAAGTCAATTCTTTATTATGCATCATACTTCTCCACATTTAGATGGACAATATGCAGCATTTGGGAAAATTACGAAAGGATTAGATGTAGTTGATCGTATTGCTTGTGTAGAAACTGATTTTCAAGATGCACCGATAAAAAAACAAGTAATTAAATCAATTCAATTAATATAAAATAGGAGGATAATATTATGGCAATTTTAGTTACTGGTGGAGCAGGTTTTATTGGTAGTCATACAGTTGTGGAGTTATTAGAAGCAAAAAAAGAAGTTATTATTGTAGATAATTTTTATAATTCATCACCTGATGTCTTAGATAAACTTAGAACAATTACAAATAAAGATTTTAAATTTTATGAATATGATGTGACTGATTATCAAGCGATGGAGGAAGTTTTTAAGGATAATCAAATTGAAGCAATTATACATTTTGCTGGTTATAAGGCGGTAGGTGAATCTGTTGAAAAGCCATTAATGTATTATCAAAATAACTTAGATAGTTTGTTTGTTTTGTGTTCGTTAATGGAAAAATATAATGTCACTCGTTTTGTATTTTCTTCAAGTGCAACAGTTTATGGAAATCCTCATACAGTGCCAATTAAAGAAGATTTCCCTTTATCAACAACTAATCCATATGGTACAACTAAATTAATGAGTGAAAGAATTTTATCCGATATTTGGCATGCACATCAAGATTGGTCAGTGGTGTTATTACGTTACTTTAATCCAATTGGAGCACATAAAAGTGGGTTGATTGGAGAAAATCCAAAAGATATTCCTAATAATTTAATGCCATATATTTTAAAAGTCGCTTCTGGTGAGTTAGAATGTTTAAATGTATTTGGCGATGATTATGATACACCAGATGGTACAGGAGTAAGAGATTATATTCATGTTGTGGATTTAGCCAAAGGACATGTTTTAGCAATCGATAAAGCCATGAAAGATAGTGGTGTGCATATTTATAATTTAGGTACAGGAACAGGGTATAGTGTACTAGATATTGTCAATAATTTTGAAAAATATAATCATATTAAAGTTAATTATAAAATCACAGATAGACGTGCAGGTGATATTGCAATGTGCTATGCTGATACATCAAAAGCAAAAGAAGAATTGGGATTTGAAGCCACTAAAGGAATTAAAGAAATGTGCGAAGATGCATGGAATTTCGTTAAAAATTGTAAGTAGGTAAGTACTGTCTTTTTATGAATATGATAGAAAGAGCAACAAAACAGGATTTTAAACAAATTCGTCTGATTGCAATCACTTGTTTTGATGAGAATATTGCGACTGATCATTCTTTGTTCATTGCGAGATTTTTAGTAGGGAGTTATTTTAAAAATAAGAATATCGAATCACGTTTATCGCGTGGATATGAATTATTTGTTTTAAAAGAAGAAACAAATGTAGTAGGTTTTATTGAATTGCAAAATATCAGTCATGTTGCTAATTTGTTTGTATTACCTATTTGTCAAAAAAAAGGTTATGGAAAAATGTTAATGGAATTTGCGTTCTCTTATTGCAAAAAATGTGGGAAAACTGAAATTAGTTTAGATGCCCTTAAAAGTGCAATACGATTTTATTCAAAATTAGGTTTTGTTTCTTTAAATAGAATGAAAAAAATGTTCGGTATAGAGACTTATATGATGAAAAAAGATTTAAAAGATGATTAAACTTTATAGTAATTTATTGAAAAAATGTATATAATGATATATGGTGAGGTGAAAACAGTGAAAGAAGACATTAAAAAGGAATATAAGGAATTGTTTGAAACAACAGCAAAAGCCATTGATGTTGTTGAAGTTCCGGAATTTCAGTTTATTATGTTAGATGGAATTGGAAATCCACGTGTTCCTGAATTTCAGCAAAAATCAGAAGCACTTCATTTATTTGCAAAAGCAGTAAAGAAGTATTATAAAGCACATGGGCTTACAGATTATATGAGTTCGCCTTTAGAAGCGATTTGGGATACATATGATAATAGCAAGTTTGATGTAACTCGAAAGGAATTAATTAAGTTTACATTAATGATTGTCCAACCTTCAGCAATGACACAAGATATTTTCGAAGCCATTAAAGAAGAGTTGTTATCTAAAAAACATAATGCTTACATTAAAGATATTTATTTTAAACGATTTAAAGAAGGTAAATGTGTACAACTATTGCATGTTGGAGCATATGATACTGAAATTACTTCAACTAAACAAATCATGGAATATGTGACAATACAAGGATTTAAATTAAATGGATTTCACCATGAAGTTTATTTAAATGATCCTCAAAGAGTAGTTCCTGAAAGGTTAAAAACAATTATTAGATATCCAATTGCTTAAAAAACTACATTGTAGTTTTTTATTTTACATGGAGGAATAAAATGAAATTTATATCATGGAATGTTAATGGGTTGCGTGCCTGTGTTCAAAAAGGTTTTAGTGAATTTTTTAAAGAAATTGATGCTGATATTTTTGCTGTTCAAGAAACAAAATTACAAGTTGGACAAATTGATTTAGAATTTGATGGTTACTATTCGTATTGGAATAGTGCGGTGAAAAAGGGGTATTCTGGAGTAGCTATTTATACAAAAAATAAACCCTTAAATGTATTTTATGGTATGGGTATTGAAATGCATGATCAAGAAGGTCGAATGATTACTTTGGAATATGATAATTTCTATTTTGTAGGAGTATATACCCCTAATTCAAAAAGAGAGTTATTACGTTTAGAATATCGTCAAGTATGGGAAGATGATTTTAAAGATTATATAAAACATTTACAATCTCAAAAACCGGTTGTGATTTGTGGTGATTTAAACGTCGCTAAAGAAGAAATTGATTTAAAAAATCCTAAAACAAATCATCGTAATGCGGGATTTACTGATGAAGAACGTGAAAAATTAAGAGAATTATTAGATATTGGTTTAATTGATACCTATCGCTACTTTTATCCAGATATTACAGGAATGTATTCGTGGTGGTCTTATATGTTTAAAGCAAGAGAGAAAAATGCAGGGTGGAGAATTGATTATTTCTTAGTTTCTGAGAGTTTAGCGAGTAATTTAAAAGATGCTTATATTTATACAGAGGTTTTAGGCTCTGACCATTGCCCAGTAGGAGTTGAGATTGATGTTTAATCAAATTTTAGATAAATATCACATCAAAGAAGTGGTTGAAAATAAAGTCGGACTTTCTAATGATCGAGTTTATTATCTAAAGTCTGATAAGCAAAATTACTATTTAAAAATCTCTTCAAATAAAGAAATTTTAAACGAAGTTAAAGCCTATCGTTTTTTAAAAGGGAAAGTCTCAGTTCCTAAAGTTTATGAATTTTTTAACCATGAAGGAAATTATTATTTGTTAATGAGTGAAGTAAAAGGAAAAATGCTTTATGAATTATTAGAAAATGATATTAAACAAACGATTATCATTTATGCCAAGTCGTTAAAGCAGTTACATGAAGTCGATATTCATGATTATGATGGAAATCGTGATATTTCAACTATTGTAAGTGAGATTAAATATCGTTTAGATCAAATAGATGTCAATGAGTTAGAATCTCAAACTAGGCAATGGGGAATTCAAAAAACATATCAACGTTTAATAGAATTATTACCTTCTAAACGAGATTTAGTATTTGTTCATGGTGATTATTGTATGCCCAATATATTAATAGAAAATGGCCACCCATCTTTTATTGATTTAGGTCGAAGTGGTATTGATGATCGTTATAATGATATAGCCATTGCTTTAAGAAGTTTAAAAATGAATATAGCAATGATAGGACAACCTTTTTTACCTGAGTATAATACATTATTTTTAGAAACTTATGGAATTAAACAAGTTGATGATTCGAAATGTGAATTTTATTATTTATTAGATGAGTTTTTTTAATGGATAAAATAAATTTACCTACGCAATTAAGAGATCTGATTTGTTTAGATGATGTAAGTTATCCCAGTATGGGATATTCTGGAGATCGTGTTTATTTAATAAAAAAAGGTTACTTAAATAAGGATATTGTCATTAAATGTTCATCACGCTATGAAGTGCATAAAGAAGGTGAGATATTAAAATGGTTAGAGGGAAAAATTGAAGTTCCAAAAGTTTATTTTAATATTGAACAAGAAGGTGTTTATTATTTAGTAATGGAAATGTTACCCGGTCAAATGGGACAATATGGATTTAAACAATTAGGGACGAAAGAAATGGTTGTTTACTATGCAAATTTAATTAAAAAGTGGCATAGTATTGATTATCATAATTTTTTACCAGTGAATACTTTAGAAGATAAAATTGCTCATGTTAAGTATAATGTGGAACATGGGTTAGTTAAGACACAATACTTTGAACGTGAGTTACAAGGTAAAACTGGTCAAATGGTTTACGATTTGATGATATCATGTTATCCAAAATCATTTGATTTAGTTTTATGTCATGGTGATGTGTGTATGCCTAATTTTATGATGGAAAATGGGCATCTTACCGGTTGGATTGATGTGGTAGGGTGCGGTGTGAATGATCGTTATTTAGACATTGCAATTGCTTTACGTACCTTACGTTATAATTTTGAATGGTTAAATATGACTTTTTCAAAAGAGTATCAAGATTTATTTTTAAAAACATACGGTATTCAAGAATTAGATATGAATAAAGTTAAGTTCTATATTTGTTTAGATGAGTTAACGAATGGATAAGAAATTTAAATTAAACTTCTTTTTTATAGAGTAAGTATAGAATTTTTATTATTTGTGAATTTTAATTAAAAACTAGATATAAATTGTATTAGATAAATAAAGGAAGTACTCAAATGCAAATATTTTTAGAACAGACTTGTGAAGAAAATGTATTCCCCAGTTCATTGATGCTAGTGATTCATAACGAAGATACAACCTTTTTTATTGTTGAAAATAAGCAATTTTTTCTAAAGTTGTAAATACAATTTATGATTTAGGTTCTTTAACAAAAATTGTTGTGACGACAACTTTAATTACACAATTAATCGTAGAAAATAATTTGACTTTAGAGACTAAAATTATTGATATTATTAAGGAATTTAATCATCAACAGATGACGGTCAAATAAATTTTAACTTATCAAAGTGGTTTACCAAAAGAACTCATTTTAACATTAAATATCCCCCAAAAAAATATTGAAGATAAATTATATTATTTTGAATTAGCTTAGTACTAAATTCAAGAGTATTTGATTCAGATGTAGAATTTATTATTTTAGGCAAAGTGATTGAAAAATTATGAACTAAACTTTAGATTAAATTCGCTAAAAATTTTTTGATCTATTAGAAGTGAATGAAACAAGTTATGGATTACAAGATGTAGATAAACTACCCAAACTGAAGATTCTAAAAAATATAATCAATGAATAGAGGTAAAATCTACGATAGAAATGTCGCTTAATGGATGGTGTAGTAAGACATCCAAAATTATTTTTAATTATTTAAGACTTAATAAAATTTGCAAAAATATTATTAAATAAGGGGCAATATAACGAGCATTAAATTTTAAGTGAAAGTTCAATTTTTTAGTTTTGTCATAAATATATTTTAGCTACAAAAATTAATAGAGAACTAGGTTATTTATGTTATGATGAGCATAGTTTATTTCTAAATACAATTCCATAGGATCAATTAGTTATACTGTTTTTATGAGAACCTCTATTTTAATTGATTTTGATAAAAATATAGGAATAGTTTTATTCAATAATCGTATTCACCTTAGTCGTGAAAATGTACGTCCTTTAGCATTTTGAAAACAATTGCATCAATATGTTTTTGAAGTTTTAACAACTCACAATAAATAAAAAAATATTAATCATGGTGAAAATAAGTAGTCATGATTTTTAGTTTGTATTATACTATATAAGAATAAAAATAAAGGAGAGGACTATAAATGAAATTATTATTTATCTCAGATATTCATGGTTCATTATACTATGCGAGTAAAGTTATTGAAGTGTTTAATAATGAGCAATGTGATTTAATTATTTCTTTGGGAGATTTACTTTATCATGGACCACGTAATCCATTACCTCAAGAATATAACCCTAAAGAAGTGGCAAGTTTATTTAATCAATATAAAAAATATTTTATTGCGGTAAGAGGAAATTGTGATAGTGAAGTGGATCAAATGTTATTAGAATTCCCAATTTTAGCAGATTATTCAACTCTATTAGTCGATGGGCATCGTTTCTTTTTAACACATGGGCATCATTTTCATCAAGATGTTTTACCCCCTTTACAAGCAGGAGATATTTTAGCTTATGGGCATTATCATGTCCCTTTAGCGACTACAAAAAACGATATTTATATCATTAACCCTTCTTCAACATCTTTACCTAAAGCAGGAACAAACAGTTATGGAATTTATGAAGATCATACTTTTACGATTAAAGATTTTGAAGGAAAAGTAATAGATTCTATTACTTTTGAAAAGACACAATAATATGGAAGAACTTTCAAAAGTCATTGATTTAAGTTTAAAAGCCGGTCAATTAATGCTTTCAAGTAATTGTGAGATTTATCGCGCAGAAGAAGTGATGCGTAATATTTGCTATACATATGGCTATAAAGATATTAATATTTTTACCTTAGCGACATGTATTTATTTATCAGTTGATGATAAAGATCAAACCATTACAAAAATTAAACGAATTTATCATCGTTCAACAAATGCTACACGTATTTCAAATATTAATCAATTATCTCGTGATATTAAGGAGCAACATTTAGATATTGAAACTTGTAAACAAAGGTTAGATGAAATTCAAAATGAAAAAGGATATAGTGATATTAAACGTGCTTTTACGATGTCTTTATCTTGTGCGGTTTTTGGAAAGATGTTTGTTCCAACGGCCACAATTATGGCATTTTTGATTACTTTTTTAATTACATTTTTATGTTATTATTTAATGAAGTGGTTAAATAGATACGAACTTAATGCGTTTATTTTAAATACCCTTTTAGCGATGATTATGACTTTTTTTGCAGTGATGTCAGTAAGAGTTGGATTTGCACATGATATTGATACTATTGTTATTGGAACAATTATGATTTTAGTTCCCGGTGTGGCTTTTACGAATGCTGTACGTGATTTAATGAATGGCGATGTATTATCGGGAACAATCCGTACCGTAGAAGGATTAATTATTGCATTAGGAATTGCCTTTGGTGTAGGAGTTACCCTATATTTTTCGAATGTTGGAGGGTTATTATAATGGAACATTTAATATTAGGGTTTGTTTCTTGTGTTGGGTTTGGTTATTTTTTTAACTGTTCACAAAGAGTCATTATAAAAGGGAGTTTTGCCGGTGCAATTGGTTGGTGGGTTTATAAATATAGTATGTCTTTAGGTTATGGGGCTATTATATCTACATTTATTGGGACATTAACGCTAAGTATTATTTGTGAAATATATGCCCGTGTCTATAAAGATGCAGTGACTGTATTTGTTTTACCCGCTATTTTACCTTTAGTTCCAGGAGCCGGGTTATATTATACAATGTTGTATTTTATTCAAAATCATTATAGTTTGGCTTCTTCAAAAGGGACAGAAACAGTAGGGTGTGCAGTGGCTATTGCGATTGCATTATTAATTGTTTCATCATTTTCACGTTTTGTTTTTAGAGTGATTAAATTAAAAAGACAAAGTATAAAATGAAAGGTTCTTACTTAGGGTACATGGATAAAAAAACTCTAAAAATAAATCATAAATTAAAATCAAGGTTGAGTGACAATTTAAAATTTTTGCATAGGGTACACTTTAAATATTTGTGTTCCCTTTTTACATATTAAAAATGAACCACCATTATTTGGATATCCAAATAACATGGTTCATTTCAAGGAAATTTTTTTGTTCTAGTGACATCGGGTATTTAATAAAACCATATGTTTATTAAAAAACTTAATATAGATTTTAAACCAAACGATGTTTTAAAATTAAAGTTGTTTTTATAAATCCTATTGATTTTAATATTCATTTTGAAAAAAGGGACAAGCTTCATCTAAAATATGATGTTCAGGTCCATGAATGTGTATAAAATCTTCGTTCATAATAGTTGTAACTAGTTTAGTAGGATTGGTTGTTTTAGAAGCCAAACACATTTCTTTAATTTTTAAATAGATTTCCTCCATGATGATTTATTCCTTTGTATCATAGTTATTTAAACATCATCGTCGCTTGAACGGCTTTTTTCCATTGTTGGTACAATTGTTGGCGTTGAGTTTCACTCATATGAGGTAAATAAGTTTTAGAGTTTGGTTTTAAATTTGCTATTTCTTCCTTGTTTTTCCAAAAGCCAATGGCTAAACCGGCTAAATAAGCAGCTCCTAAAGCAGTAGTTTCATTAATTTTAGGTGCATCTATTTCACAATTTAAAATATCACTTTGAAATTGCATTAAAAATTGATTGACAGAAGCCCCCCCATCAACGACTAAATGACTAAGTTGTAAATTCGCTTCTGTTTTCATCGTTTCAATCACATCTTTACTTTGATAAGCGATGGACTCTAAAGTTGCTCGAATAATATGGGCTTTAGTAGAACCACGAGTAAGTCCAAATAAACTTCCTCTAGCTTCATTATCCCAATAAGGTGCCCCCAATCCCACAAAAGCCGGTACAAAAAATACACCTTCACTACTTGAAACTTGCATTGCATATTGTTCACTTTCTTTAGCGTCTTTAAAAAACTCTAAGCCATCTCGTAACCATTGAATGGCTGAACCGGCAACAAATACAGAACCCTCTAAGGCATATTCAATTTGATCTTCAATTTGCCAAGCAATGGTAGTTAATAAACCGCTATTAGTTTTTACTGGCTTAGAACCGGTATTCATTAATATAAAACAACCAGTACCATAAGTATTTTTCACATCACCATGATTAAAACATCTTTGTCCAAATAAAGAGGCTTGTTGATCCCCGGCATTTCCACATATCGGGGCTTTAAAATGTAATCCAGAGAGTAAAGTTTCATCACTATAACCATAAATTTCACTAGATGACCTTACTTCAGGCAACATATTTTTAGGAATGTTGAAAAGTTGTAGTAGTTCTTCGTCCCATTTTAAATCATAGATATTAAATAACATTGTTCTTGAAGCATTAGAATAATCAGTAATATGTGCTTTACCACCGGTAAGTTTCCAAATTAACCAAGTATCAATTGTTCCAAATAATAAATCATCAGTATTTAAATGAGGAAATTTATCTAATAGCCATCTGATTTTACTGGCACTAAAATAAGGGTTAATGACTAAACCGGTTTTATCATGAATAAGTTTTGTGTAACCTTTTTCAATAATTTGATCACAAATTTCTTGTGATTGACGTGATTGCCATACAATGGCATTATAAATCGGTTGACCGGTATGTTTATTCCAAATAACAGTAGTTTCGCGTTGATTTGTAATTCCAATACCTTTGATTTGTTGAGGGACAATATTGTTTTCGATAAATAAAGATTGAACAACTTCAATGACTGAGTTCCAAATTTTATTAGCATCATGCTCTACCCAACCCGGATGTGGAAAGATTTGTTCAAATTCACGTTGGCTAGAAAAACAATTGTTTCCTAATTTGTCAAATAAAATAGCACGAGTGCTAGTTGTTCCTTGATCAATTGATAAAATATATTCTTCCATATCTTATTGTTACTTAGTGTAACTACTCCTTTCTTGATGATTGATTAATAACTTCATAAGAACCTTTATAAATTCCTATGATTCCATGATGTTTACATAAAATTCCATCATCTAACTTTTCACAAAAAGATAAAACATCATTTTGACTGACTTTAAGATGATAAGTCGTAAAATCACTGCAATAGGTTTGATTTTTATAAAAATAAACCTGCTCACTTTTGAATGTCAATGTTTGGTTTAAATGAGGACAATACGCTTCAACAAGACTCTCCTCTGCTTTGATAATTTCAATTTTAGTATGTGGAAAAGAGAGTGAAATAGGATGAAGACTTTCTTGTTGCGAGTCTAAAGCACGTATTTTTAAAAGTGAATCGATATAACCAGTATGAAATTGTCGATCTTTTAAAATTAAATAGTTAATTTGTTGCCAACTTTTCATACTATTGCCTCCATCAAGGCTAATGACATTATTAACTTCATTAAAATAAACATTATTATTTAAAATAGTATCAAAATAATTAGTTACTGGCCAATGTCCTACAATAATAGGTTGATCAAAATGATAAGAAGTAGTACTAAAAGCAGGGGCGGTTAAACAATATTCTAAATCTTGGTGGTTTAAATCTTGTGGAAGTAAACCGGCATGAACAAAAATCGCTTGATTGGTTTTAATAATATGCGGAAGTTGGGTTAAATAGTTTAATTCTTGTTTAAAATGTTTTATAATTTCTTGTTTTAAAATTTTAATTTCATCTATTGTTTGATAAGAGAGGTTTAAAACATTTGCCATGTCTATTAATAGACTATGAGTTTTATAGTATAAAATGCGTTGCATCATTTCATCATCGTTACTATAAATTAACTCTAAAATAAAATGTTCGTTATTTCCCATGACCATATGAATTTGGTGTGACTTTTTTAAATCAATAATGGTTTGAAGAAGTTTTAAAGAGTGTTTTCCTTTTTCTATAACATCGCCCACAATAATGAGTAAATCATCTTTAGTAAATTGTGTTTTTGAAAGTAGTTGCATAAAGCCGTCATAATCAGCATGTAGATCACTGACAATAATGATTCTTTGGTGAAATGGGATATGAAGTTGAGTGATTTTAACTTGTTCCATTGAATATCATTTCTCTTATTTAACTATGATAAAAAAGGATTACATTTAAGTAATCCTAATTGTGTTAGTCTAAATCTTCTCCGTTTGATTCAATGACTTTTTTATACCAGTTAAATGATTTTTTCTTTAAACGTTTTAAGCTTCCGTTTCCTTTATCGTCCATATCTACATAAATCATTCCATAACGTTTAGTCATTTCACCAGTACCGGCAGAAACTAAGTCAATGCAACCCCAAGGTGTATATCCCCATAAGTCAACACCATCAATGTCAATGGCTTTTTTCATTTCAGCAATGTGTTTTCTCATATAGTCAATACGATAATCATCATTAATTGAACCATCTTCTTCTACTGTATCTTTAGCCCCTAATCCATTTTCCACAATCATTAATGGTAATTGGTATTTATCCCATAATTGATTTAAAGCAATTCTAATTCCCATTGGATCGATTGGCCAACCCCATTCACTTTCACTTAAATAAGGGTTTTTAGCTCCACCCATTTGGTTACCACCACTTTGTTCACCTTCTTTAACGGCTTGTACAGTTGTAGAGTTATAATAACTAAATCCAATATAATCAACAGTTCCGGCTTTTAAAGCTTCATCATCACCTTCTGCTTTTTCAATGACAATACCTTTTCTTTCGTATTCTTTTAATTTATAAGCAGGATAGTATCCACGACATTGTACATCACAATAGAAGTTTTTAAATCCTTTCGCAAAATCAATTTCTGCTTGTACATCAGCAGGATTACAAGTATGTGCATAAGTTAAAATATAAGCTACCATCATACCAATTTTAAAATCAGGATTAATTTGATGCCCTAAAGTGACAGCTTTTGCTGAAGCAACTAAAATATGATGAATTGCTTGGGCTTGTTTTTGTGGGTTAGCATTGGCATCTGTAATACCAATATTACTAAAATCACGACAGAAGTTAATTTCGTTAAAAGTCATCCAATATTTTACTTTGTCTTTATAACGAGTAAAAATAGTTTTACTATAGTTTAAAAAGAAATCAATGACTTTACGATTAGCCCAACCATCATATTGTTCAGCTAAGTATAAAGGAATATCAAAATGGATCATTGTCACAATTGGTTCAATGCCATATTTATGACATTCATCAAATACATCATCATAGAATTGTAATCCTTCTTCATTTGGTAATTCTTCATCACCATGAGGGAAAATTCGAGACCAGTTAATTGACATTCTAAATGAATTAAATCCCATTTCAGAAAATAATTTAATGTCTTCTTTATAATGATGATAAAAATCAGTTGCCACATGACTAGGATAGTAGATATTTTCATCTACATAAGCTTTAGCACCACTAGGTACATCTTCAAAACGATTTATTAATTTTTTAGTGCCATCTTTTAAAACAATTGAAATACGGCGGGGGGTATTCATATTCCCATCAGTAATCACATCAGCAGTGGCTAAGCCCTTTCCACCCTCTAAATATCCACCTTCGTATTGGTTAGCAGCAGTAGCGCCACCCCATAAAAAATTTTTGGGAAATCCCATAGTTTCACTCCTTTTCATCTAATATAAAATTAGTATATCAGTATTCTTTTTTTATAAAGTGATTTTTCATAATCTAAAAAAAATTTTTTTACCAGCATACTGATCTAATAGACAGTAAATTGAATTTTTAAAAAAGAAAAACGAAGAAGAGATGTTATATAATAAAATTAATAAAAATAAATTTCAAATAAAGTATAGTATTTGTTGCATGTTTTAAGAAAACATTGTTAATAATTATGGTTTATGCTATGCTTTGATTAATTTTTGTAATCAATATGGAGGAACATATGCGTTTAGTAGATGATGTATTAGTAATAATCGTTGATGAGAATGGAAATGAAGAAGGGGTTAATGTAACCAATATTCAAAAAGTTGATTATGGGTATGCTATCAGTGATCTAAAAGGCACAAAAATCCATGAAAATGTAACGATTAAATTTTTAACGAGTTATGATGATTTAGATCCAAAGGGAAAAGATTTTTATTATAAAGGTGTACTAATGAAAAGTGTCATTAAATTCTATCGATTTTATAACTGGTGTAAAATATTTTTATCTAGCGGAGAAATTATTGTAGCTAATAAAAAAGATATAAAAATCAAAGAGCGTTTATCGTATATGTCTCCTTTAAAAGTTAATTTCATAGATAAATATTATATTAAACATTCACCACTTTTAGAAAAAATTAAACTGATTAATCATTATGAGGATTTAATACAAAGTTCATTATTTAAAGAATTAAATTAAAAAGTATCATTACTAAAACATTTATAAAAGAAAATGTTAAAGAATATTATTAGAATATGTGAAAATATCTAAAGTATGCTACAATAATAATGAGAAAAGAGAGTGATATTTGTGATTTATGATCAATTAATGAAATGTATGGATGCTATTTTTGACGAAGTTAAAAATACTAAAAATCAAAGTATAATTAATATTCAAAAAGAATTAGGAAAAACAACATTAACAAGAAAAGCCAAAGATGATTTAATCAAATCTGCAATACAATTTACACTTGGAATGGGAATAATGCAGAATATTTCACCAGAGTCTTTTGAAGATATTTTTGTTGATGTGTTAAAAGATGTAGTTTCTAAAATACCGGATCTTCAAACTAAAGTAAAGTTTAAAGTATCTTTAGCAAATCATAAAGAATTATGGCGTGAAATTCACATACCGTTATCTTTTACACTAGCAGATTTATGTTATGTGATTTTAGATAGTTTTAAAGCTGACGGAAGCCATTTATTTAAAATTAAATATAAGAATAATGATTATTACTGTCTTCCTTATGAAGGATATGCCAATGAAAGATACGCCAATGATACTTCATTATTAGAATTAAAATTAACGAAAAATGCTAAAATGGAATTAACTTATGACTTTGGTGAAAATTATATTTTTGTTGTTGAATATTTAGGTAAAGAAAAATGTGAATCAATAACAGATATAGAAGATATTCAAATCAAAGATGGAAATGGTTATGGAATAATAGATGACTTTGGTTTCTTACTTGATGTAATCCTTGATCACCCCCAAGATTTTCATAAAATATTAGATGACATTGGTTTAAGTGAAGAAGATTTCTATTATAATTTTGATGATTTTGATGTGTTAGAAAATACAATGTACGTTATTGATAATTTCGAAGCCACAAAATATGCTTATGAAAATCCAAATGAGATGTTACCTTATGATGAAGAAGATGACGATATTTACTTTGATGATGAGGAAATATTCAATTAAACTTACTTATTATTAGTAAGTTTTTTTATGTTATAATAACAAAAAGGAGTGGTTATGTGAAAATATCAACATCAGAAATTCAGCGCCTTTTTAAAGATGGTTTTAGAAATTATATTATAGCCAGACGATATTTTAATTCAGATATATTAGAAGATATTTATATTGAATTAACAAAAACAAATCGTTATAAAGTTCGTGTTGTTTATAATGATTATCAAAAAAAGGGTGAAGCACACTTTACAATTAGTTATGATGGTCGTGTCATTGATTATGAGTGTGATTGTTTTTATTGTAGTGAAACTTCCCCTTGTGCTCATATTGGTGCGGCATTATTATACCTATCAGAAAATACGATTATTGAATTTCCTTTTCATAAATCTTTTGCACAAGAACGACTAGAAGCTAGACAACGTTATTTACTTGAACTCAATCGCCGTAAAGCACAAGAGTTAATTCATCAGTTTGAAAACATTGCAAATGAAGAAATGGATTTTGAAGAGGTTTTTAACGTTGGCTTATATGCTCAAACTGAAGTCATAGATCATGAAATTGAAGTAGAATATAAAATTGGAACAGATAAGTTATATGTTTTAAAAAACTTAAATAATTTTATAAAAGCCATTAATTCACAAGAACGTGTGACATATGGTAAAAAATTCAGTTTTGTGCATAAAAAAGATAAATTTGATACCAGCAGTCAACAACAAATTATGTTTATTCAAGAAACCTTGGCAAAAAGTACAACTTATTCAGGTTATAATTACCTTAATCGAAAATTATATGTCAATAAACAATCATTAGATGACTTTTTTGAGATTTATTCAAAATTAAATTCTAAATATATTGATATGAGTTTTAGAAAAGAAAAGTTAAAGGATTTTGAAATGAAAGTCTCTAAAGAAGATGATTTTTATTATTTTGAATTATGTTTAAATCATGAATGGTTACTCGAAGGAAATCGATACTGGTATTACTTAGAAAATCAACAGTTGCAACGATTTGATGAGATTTTAAGTCACCAATGTAGTTTGATTTTTAACCATTGTATTGGTGGTTCTGCTATTCAAATTTATAAAGACGATATACAAGAATTTTGTCGAGTTGTTTATAGCCAAATACGACCATATGTCAAAATTGATGAAACATTAATTGAAGAATTTATTGTTGAAGAGTTGCAATTAGCCACTTATATAGATTTAGATGAAGAGGGAAATGTCATTAGTGATGTATATATTAAAGGTGAATTAAATCAACAAAAGGCAAATTTAAATAGTGATGAAGTCAAAATTAAAAAAATAAAATACATCTTTGATCACTATCAAGCGACTTATTCTGCTACTTTACATCAAGCAATTATTACGTTTAAAAATGATTTAACGTCTCATTTTGTTGAATATGGTTTAGGATTACTTAAAAAATATAGTGAAATTTATGTGAGTGAAAACATTCAAAACATGGAAAAACCACATTCAATGCGATTAAATGTCGGGGTAAGAATTGAAAATGATTTATTAAAAATTGATGTAGATAGTATCGATATTCCTCGTGAAGAGTTATTTGATGTTTTAAAAAATTACCGTCGTAAAAAGAAGTTCCATCGTTTAAAAGATGGGAAGATTATTCGTTTGGATGATGAAAGTATCAATGAAGTGAGTCAGTTATTTGACGAACTTCAAATTAATGAAAAAGATCTAAATCAAGATGAAATTGAATTAGACCGTTATCGTGCTTTTTTATTAGAACAAAAAGAAAGTTCCTCAAATCATTTAATTTTAAAACGTGATCAATCATTTAATCAATTAATTAAAAACATTCAAAACATAGAGTATCAAAACTATCAAGTTCCTGCACCTTATCAAAATATATTAAGGGACTATCAAGTCTTTGGATACCAATGGTTAAAAACAATCAGTGATTATGGCTTTGGAGGAATATTAGCTGATGATATGGGACTTGGAAAAACACTTCAAGTGATCACCTTGCTTGAAGAAGCCGGTTATCAAAATCAAGGGACAAGTATTGTCATTACCCCAGCATCATTGATTTATAATTGGCAAGATGAAATTCATAAATTTTCTAAAACATTAAAGTGTCTATGTATTACAGGAAGTGCAAAAGTACGTACTGAGTTAATTCATTCAATAAAACAATATGATATCATCATCACTTCTTATGATTATATGCGAAAAGACTATGAGTTATATCAACAAGAATTGTTTAATTATATTATTATCGATGAAGCACAGTATATTAAAAACCACACGACAAAAAATGCTTTTGCGATTAAACAATTAAAAGGTAAACACAAATTTGCACTAACTGGAACGCCAATAGAAAATTCATTAGCAGAATTATGGTCTATTTTTGATTTTTTAATGCCTAATTATTTATATACCTACCATTATTTTAAAACTCATTATGAAAATGATATTGTGAAAAGTAATGATGAGCAAAAACAGTTGGCATTAAAACAAATGGTAGAACCGTTTATATTAAGACGTCATAAAAAAGAGGTGTTAAAAGAATTACCGGATAAAATAGAAAATGTGCATAAAATTGAATTTAGTAAAGAAGAAAGTAAGTTATATTTAGCAAACTTGACACAAATTAATCAAGAATTACAAGAAAAATTAAAAGTGGAAAAGCAAATCGATAAATTTGCAGTTTTGGCGATGATGACTCGTTTACGTCAATTATGTTGTGATAATAGATTGGTATATGAAAACATTGATTCGACTGGTTCTAAATTAAAAGCATGTATGGAGTTAATAGAACAAGCCAAAGATCAACAGCAAAAAGTGTTATTATTTTCTTCCTTTACCTCAATGTTGACATTGATTGAAGAACAATTACAAAAACAAAATATTTCTTATTATTTATTAACCGGAGCGACTTCTAAAGATTTACGACGTCAATTAGTCAATGACTTTCAAAATGATAAAACTACTGTATTTTTAATTTCTTTAAAAGCAGGCGGAACAGGGTTAAATTTAACCTCTGCTCAAATTGTAATCCACTTTGATCCATGGTGGAATATCTCTGCTCAAAATCAAGCGACAGATCGTGCTTATCGTATTGGACAAACTAAAAATGTCTTTGTTCATAAATTAATTATGAAAGATAGTATTGAAGAAAAGATACAAATACTCCAAGAACAAAAGAAAAATTTAGCGGATACTTTTATAGAAGAAAATCAAGGAAGTATTACTTCAATGTCTAAAGAAGAAATTTTGAGTTTATTTAGTGAGTGATATTTAAAATATATTTTTTAAAAATTAAGGAAATCTTAAATAATCTATGTTAAAGTATCTCCACAAGAGAGGAAATCATTATGAACAAAAATAAAATTATTCGCATCATCATCGGTTGTTTATGTTTATTAGCGATGTTACGTCCATGGTTTGGGAGTTATCAAGGAGTGCAAGAAATCAGTGGACTTATTGTGTTATATAACCCTTTAACGATATTGGCGGGTTTAAGTATTTTGTTAGGAATTTTAAAAGATTGTGATGTTTTAGCGATTATAGGATCAATGTTATTAATCGTCATAGAAGTTTTTTATTTCTTAACTTGGCCAATCAGTACCATTACCTCTACAATTGATGTGAGTTTTAGTATAAGTGCTTCATACCCGGCTTTTTATATCGAATTGATTTTAGTAATGACATTACTATACTTAAATATTTTAACTATAAAAAAATGAAAACTTAGTTTCTAAATAGAAATTAGGTTTTTTTATATTAAATTAAGTTTTAGTTTATAAATACTATTGATTGATTTTCAATATGTAAAAAAAGAATATGTCATTTTTAAAAGAATATATAATAGAAAACAAGAAAGGAGAAGTATGATTATTTTATAGTCATAGAAACTACGATATGAATAGAAAAATAGTATTTTTTGATATTGACGGGACATTGGTAGGGGCTTCAAGAAAAGTCACAGAAAAAAATCAAGAAGCAGTCAAAAAATTAAGAGAAAATGGACATTTAGCGATTTTATGTACGGGACGTGCACCGGTATCTATTGACCAAAGTATTTTAAATATCGGATTTGATGGAATCGTTGCTTCAGCCGGTGGTTTAATTAAAATTAATAATGAATATGTGTTTGAAAATTTTATTAACCAATATTTATTAAGTGAAGTAATGTTACTGTTTACTAATCATCAAGTTTTATTTTCACTTGAAACCAAAGAAGCGATATACCAATCTCCGGGAATTATGAACTTTTTTGAAACATTAAACAAAATTCGTTTTAAAGATAATCTTGAATTGACACGCGCATTTGAAGATCGTGCTAAAAACGATCATCGTAAAGCGCTAAAAGAATTTGATATTAACCAAACACCGGTAATGAAAATATGCTTTATCGCTCCTAAAAAAGAAGATTTTGAAAAATGTCGTAGCTTTTTAAATGAGTTTTTCAATATTGTAACATTTAGTGATGATAAAGAAAAATATGTCAATGGTGAAATTATTTTAAAACACTGCACAAAAGGTGATGGGGTAGAATTTGTAAGTAATTATTATAATATTCCAATTGAAGATACTTTTGGATATGGGGACAGTATGAATGATTATGAAATGCTTCAAGTTACAGGAGTGAGTGTGGTTTCTGAATTATCTGCTGATAATTTAAAAGCACTGGCTGATGGAATTTTTGAAGAACCAGATCATGATGGTATTTATAAAAGTTTAAAATCGTATGGTTTAATTTAACTGTGGAAAAATTTCCACAGTTTTTATTTATCCTACTCATATTGTGACAAATAACTACGATAAGGTTGTATATAATCATAAATGAGGTGAGGATTATGCAATTAACAAAGACATTAGAACGAAGGAAAGTAAAGAATGTCATTAGAAAAAGTTTGTTTTTAAGTATTGCAGTTTTAATCAGTCAGGTAAGTTTATTTGACATCAAGGGGGTTTTTGGATTATCCATATTATCATTAGCTTATTTACTAGGATACGAATACATAGTGATGTATTTTATTGGAATGCTTTTAACTTTAAATATGCCGATAATAATTGTCAGTATTGGAATTTATATTATTATTGAAAGTTTAAATATTTTTAAACTTATGAAAAGTTATTATATTCCAATACTTGTTTCATTACTAAGTGCAGGATATATCTACTTACTTTATTACGACTTTTCATTTAGATCAATCAGTGAATGTTTTGTAATTTTGTTATTACAGTATATGTTACAAATAATGAATTTAGAACTCACGAACTTCTTTGTACACACACATTCACGCAAAATTGATCACAAAGAATATACATTATTATTGACACTAACTTTAGTGGCATTAATGAATTTAAAAATATTTAATCCGGAATTAGTGATAGTGGGAGTGGGTGTAATTGTACTTTACAGTTCTTATGCAATTAATTTAAGTAGTAGTGCTTATTTGGGATTATTTGGAATGTTTTTATTAATCTTATTAAAAATTGGTCAGTTATATGACATGATTATGATATTACTACCATTAATTGTTTTTAGTGTATATCAACCTAAAAATAAAATTGTTTATGGATTAGTCTATGGATTATGTCAAGTTTGGTTACCGATTTTAGTTTTAGAAGATTTGTATTTACAATTAATCAAAGTCGGAATGATTACACTAACTTTTTTAATATTACCAACAATTAAACAAGAAAAAATAGAAACACGATTATCTACAAGTTCGATTATTGAAAATGAACGAAGAAAGGTAGGACGTAAAGTTTCTGAATTTGGTGATTTATTTGCGAAAATTACCGGTTCTTTTGAAATAAATGTCACACCGGTAAATACAAAACTCTATGTCGGACATTTTTATGATAAAGTATGTAAAAATTGTGCTAGTTGTGATCAATGCTTTGATCGTTATAACGGAAACCATCGCTTAATTAAATTATTTATGAAAGGATTAGATGAAAAATTACAAGTTAGTGAGACAAAATATGTACAAAACTATTGTTTAAATTCAAGAGCCTATAAAGAACAATTAAAACTTGAAACAGCGTTGTATCAACAACAAGAAAAACTTAATCAGGAATATGATATTTTAAAGAAGAATTTATATCATCAATTAGGTTTAGTTTCAGGGGTGTTAAAAGATTTTGAAAATCAAGTGACCGGTAGTTATGACCAACTTGATGAATATGTTTTAGATTTATTAAAAGGTTATCATTTTGATATACAATATTTAACACGAGAAAAAATCGCTAATCATCATTATGAAATTGATATAGCCATCCGTAATATTACTGGTAGAGAAGTTTCAGAAGAATTAATTCCTTTATTAAATAAAGGGTATAAAACAACTTTTAGATTAGTAAAACAAGGAATTCCAAAACAAAAAGGATATATGCATTTAGTTTTAGAAAATAAACCAATTTCTTATATGAGTCACGGTATTGTTCAAATTGGAAAAGATGAAAATTATTGTGGTGATCAATATGCAGTATTTGAAAATGGGGATAAAAATATATTTGCAATTAGTGATGGTATGGGGCATGGAAAACTTGCTTATCAAGAGAGTTCTTTTTTATTAGATATTTTTCAAAAGTTATTAAAGACAGGTGCAGAGGTTGAAAACTGCATTAAAACAGTGAATGCATTATTACGTATTAAAAATCGCAGTGATATGTTTACGACTTTAGATTTAGCGATTTTTGATGCTTATCGTAAAGAAATTGAGTTTTATAAAAATGGTAGTATGCATTCATTTATTATTCGAGAAGAGGCGATTATTGAAATTGAAGGACGTTCTTTACCTATTGGAATTATGAGTGATGTAGAAGCTAAATATGAACGAGTTGAACTTGTAAGCGGAGATTATATTGTGATGATGAGTGATGGAGTAGGTGAAATTGAAGAAAATCAAATCATTAATTTTATTTTAGATCATAAACAAATGAGTCCTCAAATGATTGCTTCTAGTTTTAATCAAGCTTTACAAAATGCTTCAGCAATTGACGATGTCACACTTTTAATTATGAAAGTGGAAGAATAATTTTTAAATTTGAAAATATGCATTGATATTTCACTGATAAGATATAATAGATTAAAAAGGGAGAATTGAAAGTTAATGATTGGTGGGACAGGAACCATTTCTACGCCAATTTGTGAGGCATTAGTAAAAGATGAAGCGTTTGATTATTGGTGTGATAAGGTGATTGAAAGGTATAATGCGTTTGTTGAAAGTATGGAAGGGGAGTTTTAGAGTAGTATATTATTGATGAGCGGTTTGAATAATAATAGATAAAAAATGGATACTTCAAATGATACACTCTTATTTTTACAATAAGTGAAGTTGAGTAATTCGCTTTGTTCATTTTGGTGAGTGTGTATCAATTTAGGTGTCTTTTTTTGTGAAATAAGAAATTATAAGGTATTAAGAAAATATTACTTTAACTAAAAATTACAAATCAATAAGAAAACAAAATTTGAGCAGTTAAAATTCAATTTTGTTTTTTTTATGTTATAATAATTTAAATTTCAAAGTAAAAGGAAAATCAAAAAATGTGGCAACAAGTATTAAAACAATTAAACAAATATCCTAAAGATCAAAAATATATCGTCGGAGTTTCTGGTGGTTGTGATTCGATGTGTCTATTAGATTTATTATATCATCAAGGCTATCAAGTGATTGTTTGTCATGTAAACTACAATTTGCGCCATGATACTCATATTGATTATCAAATTGTTCATGATTACTGTTTAAAACATCACATTCCTTTCCATTATAAAAAAGTTGAACAAGCGTGTGACGATAATTTTCAACAATTTGCTAGAAATATTCGTTATGATTTTTATTATGAAATAGGAAATAGGTATCAAACGCATAAAGTCTTTTTAGGTCATCATTTAGATGATGTACTTGAAACAATTTTAATGCAAAAGGAAAGAAAAAGTGAACATATTACCTGGGGAATAAAAACAGAAAATTACATTCGCAAAAATGAAGTTTATCGGATTCTATTGTCAGTAACCAAAAAAGAAATTATAGAATATTGTCAATTACATCATATTTCATATCATGATGACTATACTAACTTTGAAACCCATTATCGAAGAGATTATATTAGAAATGTTATTTTAAAAAATATGACAGAAATTCAAAAACATGAAATTTTAGAAGAAGCAAAAATTCATAATGAAAATCTACAAAATACTCAATTAAAAACTGCTAAAATAATGAAGGAAGTTTTAAAAGGAGACAGGTTATATTACAAACAAATTCCTGAAACCTATTTTGAAGAAATCATTCGTGAATTTTTACTTTTAAAAGTTCCGGTAAAAAGGGTATCAAAAACATTGGTTCAAGAAGTTTCAAGAGCATTAAAAAACAAACAACCAAATATTGAAATAAAGCTCCCGGTTAATCTTATGTTCATAAAAGAGTACGATAATGGATACATTCAAAAAAATAATGATTTGAATGATTATGAATATGAATTCAATGAATTTACCTCATTTGAATGTGAATATTTTAAATTATCTAAAGAAGGTCCTCGAAATTGTGGTGTGTATATTGACAAAACGATGTATCCTATTAAGATTAGAAATTTTAGAAAAGGGGACGTGATTGCAATGAAATTCGGTCATAAAAAAGTCAGTCGTCTTTTTATTGATTATAAAGTTCCTTTGCAATTAAGAAAAAAATGGCCAATTCTAACAGATCGAGATGGAAATATCTTATTAATTCCAAATATTGCGAAAAACTTGTCACAAATTGATACAAAACCAAATGTTTTTATGGTAGAATTGATAAGTAAAATATTGGAGGAATGTCAATATGAATAAAGATATTAAAAAAATTCTATTCACGGAAGAAGAGATCCGTGAAAAATGTAAAGAATTAGCTAAACAAGTTGATGAAGCGTATCAAGGAGAACCATCTATTTATACGATTGGGTTATTAAAAGGATCAATTCCATTTATGGCAGAATTAGTAAAACATATTCAAACACCCCTCACAATGAATTATATGCAAGTGAGTAGTTATGTGGGAAGTGAATCCGGTGCTTTAAATATGAAAAAAGATTTAGATGAGGATATTACAGGAAAAGCTGTACTAATTATTGAAGATATTTTAGATACAGGAAAAACTCTAAGTACTGTAAAAGAGTTATTATTAAAAAGAGGAGCAAAAAGTGTTAAGGTAATTACGCTTTTAGATAAAGTAGAAGGACGTGTGATACCTTTTACTGCAGATTTTGCGGGATTTATTTGTCCTAATGAATTTGTGGTAGGATATGGGTTAGACTTTAACGAAGATTATCGTCAATTACCTTATGTGGGAATCCTTAAAGAAGAATGTTATCGATAGAAGGAGAAGTGTATGAAAAATAAACCTAACAGTTTAATTAAATTGGTCTTACCATGGGTTTTATTGCTGTTACTTTGTTTTGCAAGTTTCACAATGTTGAATCCGTCTACGTCAAAAGAATTGACTTATACAGAATTTAACCAAGTATTAACTTCAAATAAAATTACAGAAGCAAAAATTGAACCAAGTAATTTGGTGGTAGATATCTCAGGAAAATATCAAGAAGGAGATAAGACTTACAATTTTAGTGTCAGTGTTCCTAATACTGAGGCAGAAATTAGTAAAATTCAAGAAATATTTACGCAACAAGGGATTGACTTTATTGTACGTGATACATCTGGTGACGGAACTTTCTTGAATGTAATTTTAAGTTTCTTACCTACGTTGTTGTTATTAGGCGTAATGTTCTACATGATGACAAAACTTTCAGGTGCAGGTGGAAATGCTAAAGCCTTTGAATTTGGTAATTCAAGAGCAAAATTAGAAAAAAATCAAAATACTCGTTTTAGTGATGTAGCGGGTGCAGATGAAGAAAAAGAAGAATTAACAGAATTAGTTGAGTTTTTAAAACATCCTAAAAAATTTGCTCAAATGGGGGCGAAAATACCAAAAGGTGTACTTTTAGTAGGGCCACCAGGAACTGGTAAAACATTACTCGCTAGAGCGGTTGCAGGTGAAGCAAACGTGCCATTCTTTTCAATTTCAGGTTCTGAATTTGTTGAGATGTTTGTTGGTGTAGGTGCTGGTCGTGTTAGAGATATGTTTAAAAAGGCAAAACAAAGTGCGCCTTGTATCATCTTTATTGATGAAATTGATGCAGTAGGTCGTCAAAGAGGAAGTGGTATTGGTGGTGGACACGACGAACGTGAACAAACATTAAACCAATTATTAGTTGAAATGGACGGTTTTGGTGGAAATGAAGGAATTATTATCTTAGCAGCGACAAACCGTGCAGATGTATTAGATCCAGCGTTGCTTAGACCAGGGCGTTTTGACCGTCAAATTCAAGTGACTAATCCGGATAAAAGAGCCCGTGTTCAAATTCTTGAAGTTCACGCAAGAAATAAAAAATTCGCCAGTGATGTGAATTTTGAAAACATCGCAGCTAGAACTCCTGGATTTAGTGGTGCTGAATTACAAAATGTATTAAATGAAGCCGCGTTATTAGCAGTTCGTATGGGACGTAATGTGATTACAATGGACGATATTGATGAAGGTATTGACCGTGTGATGGGAGGTCCGGCGAAAAAATCAAGAAAATATACTGAAAGAGAACGCAAATTGGTTTCTTATCACGAAGCAGGTCATGCTATTATTGGATTAACTTTAGAAGATGCTAACAAAGTTCAAAAAGTTACTATTATCCCTCGTGGAAACGCAGGTGGATATAACCTAATGACACCAAAAGAAGAAACATATTTCCAAACTAAATCACAATTAGAAGCAAGTATTACTGGATTTATGGGTGGACGTGTGGCTGAAGAAGTATTTTTTGGTGATGTCAGTTCAGGGGCTCATAACGATATTGAACAAGCAACACGTATTGCACGTTTAATGGTGACTGAATTAGGTATGTCTGATTTAGGACCAATTAAATATGCTTCAGGGCAAGATGCAGTATTTTTAGGAAGAGATTATACACAAACAAATAATTCTCACTCTGGGCAAGTTGCTTTTGAAATCGATCAACAAGTAAGAAAGATTATCGATTCTTGTTACGAAGAAGCTCGTCGTATCATTGAAGAAAATAAAGATAAGTTAATCGTCATCGCTAATGCTTTATTAGAATATGAAACTTTAGCAAATGAAGAAATTGAATGTTTATATGAAACTGGGGCAATGCCTGTAGTCAGCGGAAAAACAGATCAAATTTCAAATGATGAAACAGATATTAAAACAAATGATGTTGAAGTGGAAGAAAATGAAACAGTAGAAAAACCGGTTCAAGAAGAAAAAACAGAACCTAAAGTTGTTTCATATGATGATTTAGATGACTTAATTGATGAAATGAAAAACAATGATTAAGAAACAATAGTGGTATTGTTTCTTTTCTTTAAATTTGATTTTAAATAAAGAATAAATACTTAATGGACGGTGACTAATATGAAAAAAAATAAAATATTTATTATTATTTTAATTTTGTGTCTAGTATTACCTAGTTTATTATCAGGATTATTGATAGTGTTTGGAGGTTAAAATGAAAGATTATTTAGTTAGAGGAATTGTAGATAGTAAAAATGTACGTGTTTTTGCTTGTTCAACAACCAATTTATTAGAAGTAGCAAGAAAAAAACATGACTTATGGCCTACAGCATCTGCTGCTTTAGGAAGAATGATGTCAGCGACTTTAATGCTTGGTGGAATGATTAAAGGTGAAGAAAGAATTACTTGTACAATTAATGGCGGTGGTCCTATTGGAACGATGATGACAGTGACTAAAGGTGATGGAAAAATCAAAGGTTTTGTCGCTAATCCGGCTGTTCACTATACTTACAATGATACCGGAAAATTAGCAGTAGGTGTTGCCGTAGGAAAAGACGGGTACTTAGAAGTTATCCGTGATATGCAATTAAAAGATGCTTTTACCGGTAGAGTGCCGTTACAAACTGGAGAAATCGGTGATGATTTTTCTTATTACTTTGCAGCCAGTGAACAAACACCTTCAGTTGTTTCAGTAGGAGTATTAGTAAATGACACTAATGAAATATTATCTAGTGGAGGATTTATTATTCAATTACTTCCAAATGCTACAGAAGAAGACATTACGTATATTGAAGAAAAAATGAAAGATTTTCCACCGGTATCTTCATTAATCCATGAAGGAAAAACACCAGAAGAAATCTTAAAAATGTTATTTAAAGATGTGAAAATTTTAGATACACAAGATTTATCATTTGAATGTGAATGTAGTAAAGAACACATGAAAGAAGTGCTTTACAGTGTGGGCAAAGATGAAATTAAAGCAATGATTGAAGAAGATCATGGCTGTGAAATTAAATGTCATTTTTGTAATACCGCTTACCATTTTAGCGAAGATGAATTAAAAAGTTTATTAGAAGAATAAAAAAACGCCTTGAGATAAAATCTTAGGGCGTTTTTTATTCTAAACTAATGATAGATAACTTACGTCTATTTTATTTGGGGGAGGAAAATAGAGGGGAAACGGTAAGTTATCTATCCATATTATGACCACTTCTAAAAACCTTATACATCCAATTTGTAATTTGTGAATAATTATTTTATAATGGAATTAGAAAGATTTTATTTACAAGAGTATGTCTAATCGATTATATAATAAGAAACAAGAGGTGGTTAATATGAGTTTTAATCGTTTATTATTAATGTCAAAAAAATCAAGAGAAGCATTACTTAATCAACAAGGAATTGTCATTGAAGATATCCAAAGTGAAATTAATATGGGAAAAGTTTATATTAATCATCACGAATATCCCGCAAGATCAATTAGTGGCAAAGATTATCCACAAGATACTGTGGTTAAAGTGATGCGAGTTTCACGCTTTTATGTTTATGTTAAAATGGTTTAAAAATATAAAATTAATTCTTGTTTTAGAGTAATTATTTTAAAGGAGATCTCATAGATTATTGGTAATTTCAATAACATTCAATTCTCCTATTTTTACTTCCTTATTTTTAAATCACAATTTTAATAAACATTAAACCCTTTTCCTAAAGTTTATTTTACTAGGCATTAAATCAAAGTTATGATATAGTGGATAAAGCAAAGGAAGTGAAGAGATGTTTATTGGAAATGTTGAGATAAAAAACAGAATTATACTTGCCCCAATGGCAGGAATTACAAATATTGCTTTTCGTAAAATTATTAAACAATTTGGTGCAGGATTAGTTTACTCTGAAATGGTAAGTGATAAAGCCATTTTATATGGAAATAAAAAAACGATTGAAATGTTGAATGTTGATGAAAGTGAACACCCAATCAGTATGCAAGTATTTGGTGGGGATTTAGAAAGTATTGTTGAAGCAGCAAAATATATCGACCAAAATTCTAATTGCGACATTATCGATATTAATATGGGATGTCCAGTGAATAAAGTATTAAAATCAGATGCTGGAAGTAAATTGCTCCTTTATCCAGATAAGATTTATGAAATTGTAAAAGCGACAGTAGAAGCAGTGAGTAAACCGGTCACTGTAAAAATCAGAATAGGTTTTGATTTTGAACATATTAATTGTGTAGAAGTCGCAAAGTTAATTGAAAAAGCAGGGGCAAGTGCCATTGCTATTCATGGACGTACACGTTCACAAATGTATGAAGGAAAAGCAGATTGGAGTTGGATTAAAAAAGTTAAAGAAGCCGTAAATATACCGGTCATCGGAAATGGTGATGTCAGAACTGCCAAAGATGCGAAACGTATGATTGACGAAACAGGTGTAGATGCAGTTATGGTAGGAAGAGCAGCGCTAGGAAATCCATGGGTTGTCAAACAAATGGTCGCTTATGTTGAAGATGGGATTGAATTAGAAGATCCAACTTATGAAGATCGTATTGAACAATGTTTAAAACACGCACAAGAGTTAATTGAATTTGAAGGAGAACGCCTAGCCATTCGAGAAATGAGAGGTCATGCTCCTTGGTATATCAAAGGGATAAAATCTTCAAGTTATGTCAAAAATAAACTATCTAAAATCGAAACTTATCAAGAATTAGAAGAAATTTTAACTGATTATCGTGAATATTTAATGACAAATAATAAAGCAATTATTGAAAAATGGGATAAATGTTAATTAAAAAACTGTAATACAATAACTTTAGTCATTTAAAATAACATAGAGTGTATATCTCTAAGAACATGAATTTAAATGATTATTCGATCTTCTTACTTTAGAGCAGATACTAAAAAGAGACTTCTAAAATTGTTGAAAGTACAATCATTTTAGAAGTCTCTTTTTTAATCATTCATTATCAAGTAAGAACATATTTTGTTGCAGCTTTTTTATTTTCTTATGTTTCATCAATTACAGGCGATATGAGATTGTTTAAACAAGTAAATATGTTACAATAATAATAGAAAGTAGGTCATTTTTATGAGTTTAGGGCAACAAATCATCAAATATCGTCAATTAAAAGAATTAACTCAAGAACAATTAGGGAAAAAATAAGGGTTAATACAGAGACTATTGTTAATTGGGAATAAGATCAAAGTGTTTCAAATGTAAATTAATTAATAAAGTTATGTGAAATATTAGAAGTCAGTATGGACGAATTATTAGAAATAAAAACACTACAACATTACGTAGACACAAATCAACTTCTTACTTTGATAAAACAATTTAGTCAAAATCAAACCCGTACAAACCGTCGTTATTTTTTAATGATAGTTTTGAGCGTAGTGTTTATTTCATTTTGTGCTGTGACTTATACCATATCAAGTCAAATCAACAATAATAATAAAATAAAACAATACGAGAATCAGTTAATTCAACTTAATGAACAAATGATAATCGACTATTCTAATTTATATCATTTAGTAAATGATGCAAATAATAAACAAACTATCAAAGCTTATCACATTAACTTTAGTGAGATTAAAGAAGATTAAACCAATATTAAAATCAAAACAAGTTTGTATGAATACCAACAAAACGCTAAGGTATCTTACACTATTGAAGATAGTCAAGGTAAATTTTACACAATTCCCGCTTATTTAGAAAATGATTATTATATCAACGATCCTTTTGAAATAGGTTTAAATGATATTAAATATATAAAAATCATTCAAAATCACGAACAGAAAATTATTCAAAATGATATTAATAACGAAGTTATTAAAGTCAATGACTATGTAAAGTTAAACCCTACTATCGATTTGAAAAGTTTTGGAATTAGTGGGGAACATAAGGATAAATTACGCATAGGCGTTGACTTAAATCGTTCAAATGAATTCATTACCACTGATTTAAAAATCGAAGAAATTAATTTTGTTTTATTAGTGAATAATCAAGAAGTATATCAAGAGAAGATGAAAGTCAATGAAAACTATGGTTCATTAAATCAAAATGTATATGAAACAGGGTATTTTAAATATACATTGAATAAAAAAGATCAAATTCAAATAAAACTAGAGATTGTTGATTCTATTAATCGAAAAGTGGAGTTATTAAGTTTTTCATGTCCAATGAAATTTGGAAGAATTGATATGAGTGGAATTTATTTTACACAAGAGGGGGAGTGATGAATTGAAAATAGTGATAGATGGCGATGGGTGTCCGGTGATTAAAATAGTAGAAAAAATTGCTTGTGAATATCAAATTGAGTTAATTGTAGTTTGTGATGTTAATCATTATCTTAAATTAGATTATGGAATAGTGAAAATTGTCGATCAAGGAAATGATCAAGTTGATTATGAAATATTAAAGTTAATTCAAAAAGATGATCTTGTGATTACACAAGATTATGGTTTAGCGAGTTTAGTCTTAGCTAAAAAAGGCAAGGCTTTAAATCAAAATGGGATCGAGTATCATCAAAATAATATAGATGCTATGTTGTTTAGTCGATATGTGGGAGTGAAGTTAAAAAATTCTAAAAATAAAACGCATTTAAAAGGTCCTAAAAAAAGGACTAGAGAAGATGATGAACATTTTAAACAAGCGTTGATTAAGATGTTACATGATAAACAATTACATTAAAATAGGTGATATAGGTTGCAATTATCACCTTTGTTTTATATAATATAAATAGATATTTAGATAAATATCTAAATTAAAAGGAAGGTGAGAGAATGAATGATGTTTTCAAAGCATTAAGCGATCCCACACGTCGTAAGATTTTAGAATTGTTGAAGGATCAATCTTTGAATGCCGGAGAAATTGCAGATTACTTTAACATCACAAAACCTTCAATTTCGCATCATTTGTCAATTTTAAAACATAGTAAGTTAGTTATTGATGAAAGACAAGGACAAAATATTGTTTATTCATTAAATATGACGGTTTTTCAAGATATTATTAAATGGTTTTATGACTTTAAGGGGGAACTTTAGTATGCGTAAACATTGGTTTTTGGGATTGTGTGTAATTTCTTTTTTTGTTTCTTTATATTTTATTGTGAAAATGCCGGAAGTTGTTCCAATTCATTGGAATAGTCAAGGACAAGTCGATGGTTATGGAAGTCGTTGGACTTATTTGATTTTGGCTTTATTACCGGTTGGAACTTATTTAGGTATGGGAGTGACACGTAAAATTGATCCTAAACAAAAACAGTTAAATCGTAATCCTCAAGTTTATGAGTTTTTTAGATATTTACTTAGTGTATTTATGATTGTGATGAATTCAATTCCTATTTTATCTGTTTATAATCATAGGATAGATATATCTTTAGTCATGAGTTTGATGATTGGATTGTTGATGATTATTATGGGAAATTATATGCCTAGAATACCACAAAATTATTTTTTAGGAGTGAGATTTCCTTGGGCTATTGATAATGAATATGTTTGGAATAAAACTCAAAGAATGGGAGGGTATTGTTTTGTTGTCAGTGGATTGATGATGATTATATGTGGAGTGGTTAAACCGGAGTATTTAGTTTTGGTAGCTTTAGCAGTGGTTATTTTAGATGTAGTTGCCATGGCTATTTATTCTTATCAAATTTATAAAAAGGTTAAAGGTAATGAATAAGGAATTTACTTGACAAGTTGGATATTTTTTCGTTATAATCACAGTTGTATAAAATAAAAGCAATGAAAAGAAGAGTAATTATATTAAAAGTTTACAGAGAGTCCCAGTTGGTGGAAAGGGATAATGTTTTATATAATGAAAAAAGACTTGGAGCTGCATAAGGAACTTTTGAGGGATACTATGCCGTTTGTTCACGTTACGAACTAGACTATGTTTGTAGTTGATGAGGTTAATATGGTGACATATTAATAAATTAGGGTGGTACCGCGATTATACTCTCGCCCCTATGATGGTTTTTCATAGGACGAGAGTTTTTATACTTTATAGGAGGAAAGTTATGGAAAGAGATTTTAGTGAACAAGAGTTAGTACGTCGTGAAAAAGCGAAAGCGATTAAAGAAATGGGAACTGATCCATTTGGACAAAGATTTGATCGCACACATTTTTCATTAGCGTTAAAAAATGAATATGGTCAATATAGTCATGAAGAATTAGAAGAAATGGCCGTTGAAGTTAAAGTTGCGGGAAGAATTATGACTAAACGTGGTAAAGGTAAGGCTGGGTTTATGCATATTCAAGATCGTGATGGACAAATCCAAATTTATGTAAGAAAAGACCGTGTTGGTGAAGAAAATTATGAGTTCTTTAAAAAAGCCGATATTGGAGATATTGTGGGAATTGAAGGAACTGTTTTTGTAACTAATACTGGTGAGTTGTCTGTTAAAGCGAGTAAATATGTTCATTTAGTTAAAGCATTAAGACCATTACCTGAAAAATTTCATGGTTTAACTGATATTGAAGAAAGATATAGAAGACGTTATGTTGATTTGATTATGAATGAAGAATCTCGTAAGGTTGCGTTTATGAGACCAAAGATTATTAGAGCAATTCAAAATTTTATGGATAATAGAGGGTTTGTGGAAGTGGAAACGCCTATTCTTCAACCGGTTTTAACCGGGGCTTCTGCAAGACCTTTTACTACTCATCATAATGCTTTAGATATGCCATTTTATTTAAGAATTGCTTTGGAGTTACCGTTGAAACGTTTATTAGTTGGGGGTATGGAAGCTGTTTATGAAATTGGTCGTACTTTTAGAAATGAAGGGGTAGATGCAAGACATAATCCAGAATTCACTTTAATGGAGGCTTATCTTGCTTATTCTGATTTAGAAGGTATGATGGAGATGACTGAGGCGATGTATCAACATGTAGCAAATACAGTTGTGGGAAGTACGAAATTAACATGGAATGATAAGGAAATTGATTTAGCAGGACCGTGGAAAAGAGTGCATATGGTAGATGCAATTAAGGAAATTACAGGTGTTGATTTTTGGAAAGAGATGTCTTTTGAAGAAGCAGTAGCTTTGGCTAATGAAAGAGGATTAACTGTTGAACCTCATTTTACAAGTGTTGGTCATATTATTAATTTATTTTTTGAAGAGTATGTTGAGGAAACTTTAATTCAACCGACTTTCTTGTATGGACACCCTGTTGAAATTTCTCCTTTAACTAAGAGAAATCCTAATGATCCACGTTTTGTTGATCGTTTTGAGTTGTTTATTGATGGTAAGGAGTTTGCTAACGCTTATACTGAGTTGAATGATCCAATTGATCAGTTGGAACGTTTTGAAAATCAGTTGAAGGAAAGAGAGTTAGGAAATGATGAAGCCAATGATTTAGATATGGATTTCTTAGAGGCGTTAGAGTATGGAATGCCACCTGCTGGGGGAATTGGGTATGGAATTGATCGTTTGGTAATGTTAATGTGTGGATGTAGTACAATTAGAGATGTGTTGCTTTTCCCTCATATGAAAAATAAATAAGAAGTTTATAAATCATTAAAGGTTGAAAAAGCTCGTTATAATCGTGAATTTTACGATTTAGCGAGCTTTTTATATTATTTGGGAATGAGGTGATTTCAAAATAAAAAGTGTCAAAAAAATGAGATGAAAAAGGTTAATAAAAAACATCAAGCAATGATGTGCTTGATGTTATTGAAAATTGACATTTATGTACTATATTATTTTGCAGGATTTTCTTGAATATGTAACATATAAGCTTCAGTAAGAGGCTGTAAATGATGAATAACTTCTATGTATTCTTGTTTTGATAAAGCGTCTTTAGTGTTTATACCGAAGTCAATAACTCTTGAGATGTAGTCAAGAGAGTTTGTTTGGATGTTAGGGAAATTTGTTAAGGTATCAATTTTTTTGTCAAAGAATGCTAATAAACTTGATTTATCTAAATTCTCTAGCAAGTCTTTATCTTTGTCATTATTGAATAAATTAGCTATGTATAAAAAATCTGCACCTTTAGAGGGGAGATTATCTAATGCACCAATTACTACTTTATTTGCCTTGTATAATGCTATTTCAATTTCTTGACGATTTACTATCTTAGCTAGGTTTCTGTCAATTTCCCAACAATACATATGTAAGTTACTGATTAAAAAGTAATCTTCTTTTAATAGAGTATTGGTGTTTTCTCCTGTAATATATTCTTCCGGTATGTCATAAAACTCTGCAAATTGTTTGATACGATCAGTTTTTGGTTCAAAATAACCATTTTCGTATTTATTTAACATATTTGCTTCTATACCTATTTCACTAGATAATTTTGCTCGGCTCAGTTTTAAATAGTTTTTTCGTAAAAATTTTAATCTATCGCCGATAGAATTTAAGGAAGCTAGTTCTATTTCTAAATCTTGTTTTTCTATTTTACGCAATAGAAGATTTTTGATATTCATGTTTCTCACCACCTTCTAGTGTAATTATAGTAGAAAAAAATAATAAATTCAATAAAATAAACCTAAAACGTAATAAAAAATACTTGAATTTTAACCTTTTTGGGATTAAAATAATAGTGAAATAAACCTAAATAGGTTTATTTAGTTGGAAAGGGTGTGGTTATTATGATTGTAAGAACAAATAAAAAGGTTAATTAGCTCGGTCTGGTAAACTCGCTAATTAACCAACACACCGAAAGAAGAACCCTTAGGTTATTTTCTTTCATTAAGATTATAACAAAATTTGGGTCTTCTTTCTAGTAGATGGAAAGGAGTAAAAAATATGAGTGTGTATACGCAAGAAGAATTATTAAACACAGAATTTAAAAATGTTGAACATGGTATATTAGGTGGTTTGCTTAAGAATGGCTTATATATTATGGGAGCAAACAGTAAGATAGGAAAAAGTATGATTGCAACGTCATTAGCGAATGCTGTTGCAGACGGTACAGAATACCTAGGTAAGCAAAATTTGAAAGGAAAGGTCATTTATTACGATAACGATAACTATGCACATGAAACACAAGCAAGATTAAAGGCATTGGAATTAGGGAGTAATCCTAACATTCATTATGTGTTTGGAGATGATGCTCAAAGTTTACAAGATATTAAAATGGATTTGGAACAAAGAATAGAGAATTGTGAAGAGTATAGTTTAGTAATTATTGATAGCTTTGGATTGTTAACACTAAATTAGACAAATTTTATGAGAACATACGATATTCTACTGAAGACTTATAATTTAATGATCCATGAATTCTAATGTTATTGTACCAATTTACATCATCAAATAATTCTAGCTCTAGTTCCTCAAAGTTTTTAAATCGTCTGTTAAAAGCAAACTCAGTTTTAAATATTTTGTAAGTTGCTTCTGCTACTGCATTATCATAAGGACATCCCTTGGCACTT
>JAGZJH010000068.1 GCA_018365815.1 Erysipelotrichaceae bacterium | reverse complement strand
ATAATACCATGTCTTTGTTTTATCGTCAATACTTTTCGTTATTTTTTTATTGATTTTTATTATAATCATTGTTGAATAAACTCATTACTTCTTTATTTTATACTTTTAATTTGTCATAAAGTTATGATTGATTTTAGTTTTAATATATATTTAATGGTTAAAAGGTTGTATAATGTATTTAAGTCATTACATGGTTTTATTAAATGAAAGAGGAGGGAAGACTATGTTGTATCAAAGTGTTTATTATTCACCGGTTGGTAAAATAACGATAGTAAGTAATAAAGATCATTTGGTAGGTTTATGGATAGAAGGACAAAAATATTTTTTAGGTTCTATTAAAGAAGAAATGATTGATAAAGAAACCGATGTTTTAAAAGATACAAAAGAATGGTTAGATAGATATTTTAAACATCAACTTCCTCAAATTAGTGAATTGCCATTAGCCCCTATGGGAAGTGAATTTAGTCAAATAGTATGGCAAATTTTAATAGAAATTCCATATGGTGAAGTAATAACATATGGAGAAATTGCGAAAATTGTTGCTACTAAACTTCAACGAAAGAGTATGTCTAGTCAAGCAGTGGGCAATGCGGTAGGAAGAAATCCAATTTCAATTATTATTCCTTGTCATCGAGTGGTTGGTAAGAACGGTAGTTTAACCGGTTATGCAGGTGGTGTTGATAAAAAGGCAATGTTATTAAAATTAGAAGGGGTAGATATTTCTAAATTTACATTTCCTAAATAATTATTTTAATTAAAGAGTGTGATTATGTTAGTAGTGAAATTAAAGTGGATAGGTAAAAAAACTAAAATATAATGTTTTTTAGTGGAGGGAGTTATGGATAAGGAAGAAATATTAGATATGGTTGGTAAGCTCATTGTAATGTATAAAAATGGAGAACTTGGTGGATAAGTCGTGCCAGAGGGCTATACTTTAACAGGACGATAAACATCGTCCTTTTCAAATTACAAGATTACATAACGAAAAGAGGTTAAGATAATATCAAGGACTTCAAAAATTACCGCACTCTATGAGCGTTTATCAAGGGACGATGACCTTACCGGTGAGTCAAATTCAATCATCATTCAGAAGAAATACTTGGAAGATTATGCCCGTAGGAATGGTTTCGGGAATATTCGTCACTTTACTGATGATGGTTTTTCGGGTGTGAATTTCAATCGCCCAGGCTTTCAAGCGTTGATTAAAGAAGTGGAAGCAGGCAATGTCGCAACAATCATTGTTAAGGATATGAGCTGATTAGGACGAAACTATCTGCAAGTCGGCTTTTATACGGAAGTTTTATTTCCACAGAAAGATGTTCGTTTTCTTGCGATAAACAACAGTATTGATAGTGATAATGCTTCAGATAATGACTTCACCCCGTTCTTGAATATTATGAATGAGTGGTATGTCAAAGACATAGGCAACAAAATTAAGGCTGTATTTGATGCCCGTATGAAAGATGGAAAGCGTTGTAGCGGTTCAATTCCTTATGGATATAACCGATTACCGACCGACAAACAAACGCTTGTGGTTGATCCTATGGCTTCTGAGGTGGTAAAGCATATCTTTCTGCTTGCAAATGATGGTAAAAGTCCACGAGAAATTGCAGAGATACTGACCGAAGAAAAGATTTTAATCCCAGCAGCACACGCTAAAGAATATCACCCCGAACAATATAACGGAATAAAGTTTGTAGACCCTTGTATTTGGAGTGTATCAAGCGTTAGAAAGATTTTAGACAGACAGGAATATCTTGGACATACTGTTTTGAGAAAGTCTGTCAGCACGAATTTTAAGCTGCATAAGAGAAAAAGTACCGATGAAGAAGAACAGTATGTGTTTTATAACACTCACGAGCCTATCATATCGCAAGAACTTTGGGACAGTGTTCAAAGAAGAAGGCAACGAGCAAACAGAACAGCTGCAAGAGGTACACACACCGACCGATTAAGCGGTTATCTATATTGTGTGGATTGTGGCAGAAGATTGACCTTACAGACACATTACAGCAAAAAAGACCGTTCTTTACAGTATTCTTATCGCTGTGGTGGATATGCCAGCAGAGTAAACTTCTGTACGGCTCATTCAATTAGTATTGATAATGTAGAAGCTTTGATATTATCAACGGTAAAACGCTTTTCAAGGTTCGTTCTGAATGATGAAGAAGCCTTTGCAAAGGAACTGCAAGCACTTTGGAATGATAAGCAAGCGGATAAGCCGAAACAAAATCAATCAGAACTGCAACGCTATCGTAAGCGATATGATGAACTAACTACCCTTATTCGTGGCTTGTATGAAAATCTTATATCGGGATTACTGCCCGAAAGACAGTATAAGCAGTTGATGAAGCAATATGATGATGAGCAGGCAGAACTGGAAACGAAGATTGAAGCGATGGAACAGGAACTTGCCGAAGAAAAAATAAATAAGGTTGATGTGAAGCATTTTATATCGCTGATACGCAAGTATAAAGAACCGACTGAAATCTCTGATTTGATATTCCACGAACTCATTGACAAGATTGTTGTTTATGAATCATATCTCGTTTGGCTTCTCGTTATGATAAATCATAGAGAAAAGCAAAACAAATATTTTTAATATTCGTAAAAATTAGTTTGTTATCTTTATCGATATAGTCTAACTTTTTAACAAGTTCTGTTGTGCATTCTTTAGAATTATTATCTGGATCAAGAGTTGCTTTCTTTTTATTTAATTTATCAATTTCTTTTTTTGATAACATCATTTTTATGATTGATAGTTTCTACATATAGGGTAGAACTTAAATATAAATCTACTAATCTTTTCTCCTGGATTTTTAATTTTTCAATGGCTTTTTTTGATTTCTTTTACATCATTACTTTTAGTGGAATTACAAGTAATAATCTCATTATCCATAGAAAGTATAAAGATAGGTAATTCTTCTAATATTCGCTTTAATCTTGATTCTATTTTTCGGTATTATAGTGAAGCCCTATACAACTACAATTATGATTTTTACATCTTAAATGATAATAAACTTTTAATCTTCCGTTTGGATATTTAAAAGATCCTGATGATGCCATAATCTCACCACATATAGGGTGTTTTACTAATTCTGAAAATAAATGGATATGTTCTCCATAATTAGGATACTTATTTTTAACTAATACATTCTTTGTAGCATTCCAAGTTATTTCATCAATAATTTGCTCGCAATAATCTTTTATTCTTAAAATAATTTGTGGCTTTCGCTTGTATTTATCGTATTCAAACACACCAATATAAATGAAATTTGTTAGTATTTTATAAATTCTATCACTTCGCCATTTACTAGTCTTTAAATAAGCGATGTTGTTTTGCATAATAGTAGCAATAGTTCTAGTGGATTTACCTTGCTTACATAGTTCAAATATCTCTTTAACAACTTGGGCTTCAATAGGTTCTATTTCCAAATGACCAGTTTCTTTATTTCGAGTATCTCAATAAGGTGCCTTGCTAGGAGGGGTATGCTCTAAAGCCATTTCTTCCATTGCTCTTTTAGTTCTAGCATCAATTTCTTTTTTTTCTCTCTTTGACCGGACACTAAATTCATACCAAATATCATTTCACCATTGGCGGTCGATACATCATAAGGCTCAAGTATTAACTCAATTTTAATTTTCTTTCTAAATAAGCTCAACTTAAATTTGGTAAGTCAGTAAGAGTATTAGTTTCAAATATCATCATGATAATTCAACTCCTTTTTTTGTAAACTGAATTATATCAAAAAAGATTACCTTACTGTTACAAATTGGAGATTTTTATTTGCAACAAATCGGGTAATCTTATTTTAACTTTTATAGTGATTTCTTTCAGATTATATTTCTGATTATGCTCTTTAATATAAAATGGCATGTTAGATATTTCATTAACTTTGTATTCTAGTATGGTAAGAGTAGTAGGATATGTAATTAGATATTCAGCAGGCTTTGTAACTTGTAAATTAGTTTGTAAGATATGTTTTATTGCTCCTTTCCTAACTTTGTAAGTATAGTTTTTAATTGCCTACAAGATCTCGGTATTTGGTTTTGATGTTTTAATAATTTTAAATTCCGGTATCAAAAAAGTACTCCTTCTTAGAAAGAGTATTTTAAGTTTATTATATAAAATAAAAACTCACGAATAATATCATTCGTAAGTTGTTTTCTTTTTGGAGCGGGTGATGGGAATCGAACCCACGTAGTCAGCTTGGAAGGCTGAAGTTCTACCATTGAACTACACCCGCTTATTTTATGGTGCCCA
>JAGZJH010000067.1 GCA_018365815.1 Erysipelotrichaceae bacterium | reverse complement strand
ATTGAAGACTTATTAGCTAATTTTTTAAAATGATCTTCACTCCAACGTTCATATAATTCTTCAAAAGTAATCGTATTAACTTTAATATCATATGGATTCTCATGATATTCAGTTAATGCTTTTAATGCTTCTTTTTTTGTTGGATAATAACCTAATACAATTCTATTTCTTTTTATATTTAAATCCACTCTAACATACCCTTGTGTTAAGTCAACCATATATGGTTTTCTCCTATTACCTGATAACTTACTAATACTTCCATATCCATTAGGTAATCTCATTTAAATCATCTCCTTCCAACAACATCATATACAAAAGATGAAGAAAAGAGAAATGTGCGATTTTTTTAATCATACATTTGACAATTTATTCTGAATATACATACCCTGTATATTCATATAATTTTTTCGGAGAAACATAATAAGAAAATTCATTGGAATTTTCATTTTTATATGCAACACCTATCGGCAACCATTTTTCTTGAATACCAATTCTTACAAATTGTTTATCTTTTTTCATGACTTTAGCAACTATTGCGATAGGTACATTACCACCTGAAAAAACTAAATAATTTTCATTCATATTCAACACCTCACCTATAAAGTTTATTTAATGCAATACTAATATTTAATCCTTTATCTACCATTTCCATTTCAAGTATAGATAAAGTACCTACATATTCAATTAATCGCACTTTATCTATAGTTCTTATCTGTTCTAACAAAATAATTGAATCTTGTCTTAAACGACCTCTTTTGTGAATCATCACATGAGTAGGTAACTTAGTTTTAGTATGAATATGTGATGTCATTGATGCAACAATAGTCGTCGGACTATATATATTACCAACATCGTTTTGAATAATGAGAGCAGGTCGAATATTTCCTTGTTCACTACCAATAACCGGTTCTAGATTAACCAAAAAATATATCTCCCCTCTTAATATGTTTAATCATCTTACTCACCTCACTTTTTATGTAGAAAGATAATGATATTGCATTTTTGGATAATTTATGAATTACATAACAATATCATTATCTTAATTATTTTTTAACACTGTAATACTAATAGACTGCTTTACGATTGCAGTTCCACATCACTAATAAATACTTACAAAAAGCATAAATCAATGATATAGGATTTCCACCTATATAATGTCTTGCCTATGACAACTTACTGTTCGGACTATGACTCATTATGAGTATCATTATTTCTCTTATATCATCATCGCCAAATAGTTGTAATCTATTTTTATAATCAAATAATTCTCGCTCAAATAAATATTATTTATCAGTCATGGCGTATTTATTAACGGGCTTAAATATAAGGAACGTTATCAGTATTACTATTCAATTTTCAATGAACTCTCAAAGGTTTTTTAACCCCTTCACTTATTAGCCGATGAAACTCTTACTTTTGTTCCACTAAATATTATTTTTTTAATTTTTTTCTCACTGAATATATTTTTTTACGTATTAAACTATCACTTAAACCTAATACATTAGAAATATCTTTATTACTGTAACCATGAATTTTAAGAAATAAGATTGCCATCGTTTGTACATCAACTTTAGACATAATACTATATAGCTTCATATTTAATTTTAATCTCTAGCATTTCAAATAGAGTAATAACAGAATGAACATTAAAATCTAAAATCTTATCAAAACTTTTACTAAAACATTTATCTAAATAAACTAAAATAAACTCGTAATAATTTGATTTATGATAATAATCAAAAATTAAACTATAAGTTTTTATTTTAAAATCAAAAAAATACGAAAAATAAATGTCTTTTATTTTAGCATTATAGTCACTTTTTTTAATAGAAGCAGTTAACCATTTTGAATAACTCGGAGATTCTAGTTTCCTTATTTTAACTCTATTTTGTACTTCGCGCCTTTCATACTGGACATCATCCATAATAAGCCATTCGCTTCCTAAACATATTTTTTGTAATAGTTTAATGTTAGGAAATAAATTAGGTTGATGAATTACTAAAATACTCAAATTATTACCTCCTCTTTAATTTATTTTTCTAGAAAAGCAGAAATAAATATACTATAATATTTTGTGAGGGAGGTGATCTAATTAATGACAACTACACAAGGTTCCTTTACAATAATCATTAACAATAGTAATAGAATTCTTATGCTAAAACGCAGAGATTATCCATTATGGGACTTACCCGGAGGTAGGTTAGAAAATGCCGAATCATTCATTGAATGTGCTAAACGTGAAGCGTATGAAGAAACAGGATACAATATTTCAATCATTCACAAAGTAGGCACTTACAATCGCTCAAAACATGCCGACATCCAACACGTTTATTTTGGAAAAATAATTAATGGTAACCCTCTTTATTCAACAGAGGAAACCAAAGATCTAAAATGGTTTGACATAAATAAATTACCTTTAAATATGGTCCCAAATAGACGAAGACAAATTAAAGATTTTAAATCAAATTGTAAAAATCTAAACGTTAATCTAAAAGATTTAAATCCATTACTATTTATTGAGAAAATACTTAAATTTAAACGTAATCATAAATAAGTACGGTAGCCCTAATATCACCTCAACAAAAGATTACCACGTTGTCTTTTTCATATATAGAGATTGTTATAAATGGCATAAAGTAGTTATAAATTACAATAAATTGACTATTCAAAGTTTTGACAATTTTAAAATATAGCAAAAAGCTTTTATTTACACTATATTCTGTTTAAAAAAGTCGATTTTTTGTTTAAAATAATAAATATATTTTCTTTGAATATTTCATCATTGTGATGAATAGAGTATTAATAGAATGACGATAGTAGAGTTAATCAAAATGATGACACTAAAATTTTTTATAAAATGATCTCTGTAAAACGGACAAAAAAAGTATCATAGTGCTTAGTCATGTTGAGTAAGCAAATAGTTTTGGGAAAAGTCAATTTATTTGGAGTAGTCGACTTTAAGAGCAGCCTAAAAAATGAATAAATAAGCTTAAAGGAAGAATTAAATATTTAAAGTTTTTTCTTAGTTTATGATAAATATTAAAGGAGATTTCATAAATTATTATGAGATTTTAAATAATCATGTAATTAAAAAAGTAGTTTTAAATATCTGTGTGATTTTTCTTTAATAAATTATACGATTAGACATACAAAGAGGAGGCTAAAACAAAATAAATTTTTAAGGGTAATTTAAAATAACGTGGGGTCCCCATGATTTTGATTACCAATTATACTGGGGTGATTATCAACCCCAGTTTTTTTTATTGGTCAATTTAAAAACCTTAATCATTACTTATATTTGGATCCCTAATTGGGTACATATGATAGGTCAATCTTTGTTGAGACTAAACATTATTCTGTTCCTAAATCTTTTCCAATTTAGGTATCCATTTGAACTATGTTTTAATAATTTGATGGATTTATTTCTGTTTTCAATAATCCCATTTGTTATTCTTTTATTATTAACCACTGTAAATGAGTTGATGATTTCATATTTCCATTTGATCAATGTGTTACTGAAGTTATTCATTTCTTTTATCGGGCTTTGATTAAATTCTCTTATTAATAATTCTATATTTGCTTTTGCTGTTTCTATTGTGCTATTTTTGTAAAAATCATCAAGTTCACTTTTTGATAATACTGCATTTTCTAGTATTGGATCATTTTCTATAATACTACTATATAAACTATAATAGTTAAATCGATTTTTAACCATTCTTGGTATAAAGCATCAAGAGGATAATCTACTTTCAATAATGCAATGATTTCTGATTTTGAGAGTTCTTTTCCTTGAATCATTGAAATAATTTCTTCTTTAAATATTTTTTCATATGACCTTTCTATAATCTCTTTTGGAGAAAGTTTCATTAACTTTTCTATAAACTTATCATATTCTTGTTGTATTTTTATATCCAATTTTTCTTTTAATTTGTTTATATTCATTTTAATTTCTTCCTTTCAATAAAATAAAAGAGCAATTCTAAATAAGAATCACTCTCTAAACTTCAGATTCTGAAGCACCTAATTTATTTTGATAATTTTCCAATTCATGAAAAATTCTAAATATAATCAATTCATTTTTTATCTCATCTACATAATAAACAAAGATATAATTTCTAACAATCATCTTTCGGTAATCATAACCATGTTGACGAAAAATAACACGATATGATTGTGGAAACCTTTTAATAACTTCTAACTTGTTACTAATTTCTTTTTTGAAATGAATTAAAATATTTGGATTTCCATATCCGTTTAAGTAAGATAAAATACTGTTTAAATCATCAATTGCTGAATCAGTATAAACAACTTTATAATTCAAGTCCATATTTTTTACTGAACATATTCCAAACTTCATCTTCAGAATGTGTCCTTCCTTCTTCATAATCCTTTTCAGCTTCTTCTAATTTTTCTTCAATCGTTTTTGGGCGAATAACAGTTTTATCATCTAATGAATTCATATTTTCTAATGGTTTCATTTCTATCATCCTCCTTATAAAGATTATATCATTTTTTCTTAATTATATAAATAACAATTTATTTTTATTAATCAAAACTTATAAAAATCATTCCGCATTCATTCAAAATTTATGGTATAATGTCATCAATTATTAACATAAGAAAGAAGAGGAATTTAATGATGACTAAACCAGTATTTACAGATGAATTTAAACAGGGAGTTGTTCAATATGTTATTAATCATCCTGATGAATCTAAAGTTTCTAT
>JAGZJH010000066.1 GCA_018365815.1 Erysipelotrichaceae bacterium | reverse complement strand
AAAAATGGCGGAGGTTGAGGGATTCGAACCCCCGCGGGGCTTTCACCCCCTGTCGGTTTTCAAGACCGATCCCTTCAGCCGGACTTGGGTAAACCTCCGTCTTTGCCAACTGACTTGCATATAAGATAATACACTATATAACATACAATGTCAATAATAAAATAAAGAAAGTTCAACTATGCACTATAAAAAATCAAACTCCACTTATAAATATCAAAATAAAGCGGAGTTTAACTTTTAAAATCTAATATCTACAATTTCCCGGTGTACGATAAAACGCAATCACATCACGAATATTATCCATACCAGTTAAATAAATCAACAATCTTTCTAATCCAAAACCAAATCCGGAATGCACAACACTGCCAAACCTTCTTAAATCCATATACCAATCAATAGTTTTTAAATCAATATTCATATCAGTAGCGTTTGATAATAACATTTGATAATCATCTTCTCTTTGAGAACCACTAGACAACTCACCACATAACGGTAAAATATAATCTACCGCCCCTACTGTTTGAAGATCTTTATTAACCTTACAATAAAACGGTTTAATCATTCTAGGCCAATCAGTTATAAATACCGGCCCTTTAAAATATTCCTCCGCTAAATATCTTTCATGCTCTTTAGCAATATCTTCACCATATTTTGGTTCAAACTCCCATCTCTTATCTGCCTTTTTTAACAAATCAATCGCTTTTTCATAACTAATTCTTGAAGAAGAACTTGAAAGTAACTTTTCTAATTTTAAAATCAATTCTTGTTTTGTATATCTTTCTAAAAACCTCAATTCTTCTCCACATTTACCTAATACTTCTTGAACAATATTTTTAATTGCATCTTCTTGTATATTCATCAACCCATCTAAATCACAAAAAGCCATTTCTGCTTCTATCATCCAAAATTCATTAGCATGTACTTTAGTATGTGATTTTTCTGTTCTTAAAGTCGGTCCAAACGTATAAACATCACCTAATCCCATCGCCATTGCTTCTGCGTGCAATTGTCCTGTTCCTGTAATATACACCGGTTTAGAAAACAAATCCTTTTTAAAATCTATTTTTCTGTCTTTAAAAGGCAAATGCTCAAAATCTAAAGCCGTTAATTTAAACATTTGTTGTTCTCCTTCACAATCTGCACACGTAATTAATGGGGTATGAATATGATAAAAATCATTTTTTTGAAAATAAGTATGAATTGCCATCGACGTCACACTTCTAATTTTAAAAATCGCTCTAAAAAGATCTGTTCTATTTCTTAAATGAGATTGCTCTCTTAAAAACTTTTTACTGTGAAATTTAGGTTGTATCGGATAATCTTCATCAGCCTTTGATAAAATATTAATCTTATCAATACTGATTTCAAAATCATTTTTAAAAGATTTTACCTTTCGTCCATCAATTTCAATCGCATCACCGGGTTTTAAATTTTGTAAAAGTTTAATCTCTTGATGTTGACTTTCGTAAACTAACTGAACTGTTTCAAACATTGAACCATCAAACACATCAATAAACCCTATTTCTTTTTGTTTACGGTGATTTTTCACCCAACCTTGTGTTTTGATTTTCGCATCAAAATCAAGTGTTTTAATTTTTGATAATTTCATTTTAGTAGCCTCCTTTGATGTAAAAAAACGACCAGTGTCCTTGTTAAGGACGAAACTAGTCGTTCGTGGTGCCACCTTACTTTATTATACTTAAAAAGTATAACCTCATTCTTTAAAGCTCCAACAAGCTTTTGTCATTTGGTAACGGTTGACTTCCGATCTAGTCTACTAAGGTAAACACCTGTTCTTTAGATAACTCAGAGTTGTTATTTTCGTAAAGAATTTTTTGTTAGCTTTCACCATTTCTAACTCGCTGTAAAAAAATTGATCTTTATTACTTTTTCTCTTCATCGCTTTTAATTAAAAAATCATCATTTATATTTTATGTCAATATATACATATTAAAATTGATAATATATTTGTTAATAACAAAATTCTTTCAACATCTAAAATAGATTAACGTAAAAATTTAATTTCTGAAATACGTTCAATTCCTAAATCATTTAAATATTTTATCGCTTGACCATATAAATCATCTAATTTAAATTGATAAGTATCATGAGCATCAACTCCTATAATGACTTGATTTCCAACTTCTTTAGCAATTTGCCAAAATTGGTCATTTGGATAATGACGATGATGTTCAAATCCTAATAAATTAAACTCTAATGGAAACTGATATTCCTTAGCCGCTTTACATAAACGAGTCATTTCTTGATGATAAAATGCTGATTTAGGGTATGCATAATGAATAACATCAGGGTGAGCCATATACGAATACAATCCCGTTTTCATCGCTTCAATCGCTGAATCTACATAATATGTAAGCAATTCTTTATTTGTCGTTAAAGCACCATAATAAATATGATCTTCTTCAGTATCTTTAAAATGGTGTCCTAAAATAATATAATCGATTTCCTTTTCTTGAAGCATCCTTTTTAGCCATGGCATGTATTTTGGAAAATATTCACATTCAAAACCAATTTTAATAGAGATTTGACCTTTATACTTTTCCTTTAATCTTCTTAAGGTTTGAACATAATCATCAATTTCACTTACTTTCATTCTCATTGATGAAACATATGAAGAATCATATTGCCATGGTGAATGATCAGCAAATCCTAATTCTTCATAGCCTGCCTTGATGGCTGCTTTAATAAATTCTTCTTCACTTCCTGTTGCGTGATTACATCTAATTGTGTGTGAATGATAATTTGTTTTTTTCATTGTATTTCCTCCGTTTATAAAATTCCTACCATTTCTAATAAATAGCGTGCATTAGTCGTTAAACAACGTCCATGATTCAATTTATAGTCAAAAATAATTTGTTGATTATGGTAACTTTCTTTAAAGTGATAGTTTTCAATAGATAAATTAGCATCATTTTGTAAATCACATAATTCAAAATCATGAGTTGAAACAAAAGTAGTAATATGTTTTAAATTTAATCGAGTAATTGCTGCTTTTGCCCCTACAATACGATCGGCTGAATTAGTCCCTTTAAAAATCTCATCAATTAAACATAATAATGGAATATCTTCATTTGCCTTTTCAACCATCATTTTAATTCGTGTTAATTCTGCATAAAATGTTGATGTACTACTATTTAACTCATCTTCAATACGCATTGAAGTAAGCACACACATACAAGAAATATTAAATGACTTCGCTAATACCGGAGCTCCTGCATAAGCAAGTAATGCATTAATTCCAATCGTTCTTAAAAAAGTTGTTTTACCTGACATATTTGATCCCGTAATAATATTAGTCCTATGTGTAAGGATATAATCATTACCTATAGCTTGATCACTTTTAATCAAAGGGTGTTTTAAATCTTTGAATGATAATATACCAAGTTTTTCTTCAACGACTGGATAACAATAGTTTTCTTGGACTTGACTAATTGAGGCTAAAGATAAAAAACTTTCTAATAACGCAATATCTTCAAACCAAGTTATTAAACTGTTTTGATGACTTTTTTTCCATTTATTTAATCTTTCTAAACAGTGTATATCATACATCAAAAAACCATTTAAAAGTAAATTACCTATCAAATTATAACGAAACTTTAATTGTATATCAATACGTGCTAGTTCTTTCATACAATTAAGACCACTTTGTTTAAAATTAGTTTTCATCTTGTTTAAAAAAGAATGGTTAAAATTCATTTGTGAAATAAGTAAAAATAATTTTGAGTATATTTCAAACTGATGAGAAAATAAGTGAATAGATTGTATTAAAGATTTATATCTTTGTCCTACGATAAACATTAAAGCATTATTGATTAAAAATACTAACATCATAATTGAACCACTTGCTTCATGGAATCTGCCCGTAATACAAAGTGTATAAATTAAAATAGAAAACAATCGTAGTATTTTTAAGATTTTAAAATGACTAATAGGATAATCCAATTGTTTTTCAAATTGATTAATGGCTTGATCTATATCAACATGAAAGTTTTGAGTTGCTTTTTTAAGTAATGTTTGAAATTCAATAGAAAAATTTAAATCTGTACTCAATTCTTGAATTATTTCTTGCCTGACTTTTATTTCATCAATTTGTGGATTTAAGTTATGAATATCTTTTAATAAACGTTTTTTCCCTAAAGAAGTTTTAGCGACACAAATATATTGAAATAATGAATTTGATCCTAAAAGATCTAAATCTTTACTTTGAAAATCATCTTTTTTTAAAAGTTCTTGACCAGTTTCTTTAAAGTTAATCCAGTTTCCATCTATTCGATCAATATATTGATGAATAATTTCTTTTTTGTATGTTAAATGAAGTATGCGCGCTTTTGTTTTTTGATGTTTAAAAACACAATAACAAAATAATAAAATTGTTAATATCATTAAAATGAAATATATCGTTTTTAGATCTATAATACAAAAATATAAAAATATTAAAATAATTGCCATATATATTAATCGAAGTAAAACAAACTTGTGGTGATCTTTTTGAAGTAAATCGAGTTCTTTTTGGTTTTCGTTAATAAGGTCGATATATATTTTTTTCAAATTTGCACTCTCCTTTTAGATTTTGAATTTATTATATCATTATTAAAACAAAAAAACTATATGCATAGACATATAGTTCCGATCATAATTAAATGGTCGGGAAGACAGGATTCGAACCTGCGACCCCCTGGTCCCAAACCAGGTGCACTACCAAGCTGTGCTACTTCCCGAAAATAAAAAAACGATATTTATCGAATTTAAGAATGGTGGTTCCGGCCGGAATCGAACCAGCGACACGAGGATTTTCAGTCCTCTGCTCTACCGACTGAGCTACGGAACCTTATGGCGGTCTGGACGGGAC
>JAGZJH010000017.1 GCA_018365815.1 Erysipelotrichaceae bacterium | reverse complement strand
AATAAGGCATATGATATGGATTAATCATATGCCTTATTTGAATATAAAGTGGCTCAGTTTTAAAATGATTTGTGGATCACTTTTCGATTGACAAATACAGCAAGGAATTTTTAAAATAATAGAGATAACTCAATTATTTTAAAAGAGAAAACCTTAATTCAAACTTCTATACATATTATACGAGGGTGAAATAAAATTAAATCTGCTTCAATATTTAAATCTTTTAACTGTGCTAAACATTTATCCAAATGTTTAAAAAATTGAACGTTATATTGATAAAAGTTAAAGTCCATATTAGGATTTTTAACCGGTGGAAAGACGAAGGCTTTTTGAACTTGGTTTTTATCTAATCCTTCTTGGTTTCCTTTTTCAAAAGGATATAAAATAGGTTCATTTAAATTATAGTCATAATGTTTAGGGAAGATACAAAAGCGTAGTTTATTAAAACAATTGTTTTTTAATGTTTCAATAGTTTGGTTTTGTATATTTTCATTTTGAACATACCATGCATAACATGTTGTTCCTACACAATAATAAGGAGCACCATCTTCATAGGCAAAATGACATTGTGAAGCAACACGTACAGATCCATGATTATTTTGAGAAGCTTTTGTGACTTTAAAAGTTCCTACTACACTTTCTATTCCTTCACCATATATTTTATATTGATACTCACCTATAAAGTTAGGCATAAAACGAACTTTAAAAATCTGATTACCATCGTAAAAACCATCAACTACTTGTGTATTTTAACAAAATGTAAATTCACCTTTTATAGATTGGTTAAAAGGTTGTTTGGTAATATTTCCTTTAATGCTTATTTCAAATATATCCCATTGTTCAATTGTTTTCATAAATTTATCCTCTTATTTATTTAGATTTTAAAAAAGGTATCCTTAGATACCTTATGCAATGTGACCTTTTGCTTGGATGACTTCAATGACACTCATGACATGTTGATAACATAAGTCATCACTGCTAGCTTCTACCATGACACGGATTAGTGGTTCCGTACCGCTTTCTCTTACTAAAATACGCCCATTATCGCCAAGTTCATCAGTTACTTTTTGAATTGCTGCTTGAACATCAGCATCTTCACGTGCAGCAGTTTTGTCTTTTACTCTTACATTTTTAAGTAGTTGTGGGAAAATTGTCACTGGTTCGACAAGTTGTGCCAAAGTTTTTTTGCTTTCAACAATCACTTCCATTACTTTTAAAGAAGTTAAAATTCCATCACCGGTAGTAGCGTGTTTAGAAAAAATAATATGTCCAGATTGTTCTCCACCAATACAATGGTTGTTTTTCATCATATTTTCATAAACATATTTATCACCAACTGCAGTTTTTTCATAGCCAATTCCTAATTTATCTAAGGCTTTATATAAACCTAAGTTTGACATTACTGTTGTGACAATAGTGTTATTTAATAATTCATTACGTGATTTCATATAGCTTCCACATACATATAAAATTAAATCACCATCAATGATACGTCCAAATTCATCAACGGCAATACAACGATCAGCATCACCATCATAGGCAAAACCTACATCTAAACCATTGTCTCTTACATATTGTTGTAGAACTTCGATATGTGTTGAACCACAATTTGTGTTAATGTTTAAACCGTTAGGATCGTTATTGATCACATGTGTTTCTGCTCCTAAAGCATCAAATACTGCTTTTGCAATTGAACTTGCACTACCATTTGCTAAGTCTAAACCAACTTTAATATTTTTGAAAGAACGTGTAGGGATAGACATTAAATAACCGATATAGCGGTTTCTTCCCATTGAAAAATCAACTGTGCGTCCAATATTTTCTTTTGTAGCATATGGAATTTCTTCAGTGATTCCATCAATATAATTTTCAATTAATTGTTCAACATCAGCTTCTAATTTATGTCCTTTTTCATTAATGATTTTAATCCCGTTATCATAAAAAGGATTATGTGAAGCACTAATCATAATTCCGGCGTCAAATCCTTCAGTGCGGACAACATAAGATACAGAAGGTGTAGTTGTAACGTGTAATAAATAAACATCTGCGCCACTTGCAGTAAGTCCCGCTACTAATGAATATTCAAACATATAACTAGATCTACGTGTATCTTTACCAATTACAATTTTTGCTCTTTTATTTCTAGAATAGTACCATCCTAAATAACGCCCAACTTTATAAGCGTGTTCAACAGTTAAATTTACATTAGCTTCACCACGAAAACCATCTGTTCCAAAATATTTACCCATATAATATTCTCCTTGTATTATTTTATAAACAATCTTATTATAGCACAGTTTTATGAACTAAATTTACAAAATATGATAATTCTTTAAAATAAGTGAAATTTACATATTTTGATAATTTGTTCATTTAAGTAGAAAAAAATTTATAAAATCGTATAATATCACATACGATAAGGGAAATTATTAGACATAGCGCCAGGTCTTGAAAAAGATGACGAGGATTTAGTTTATCGAAATATTCGGCGGAAGACTAAAAGGTATGTAAGTTACCTCAACAAAGGACAAAAACTTTTAGAAATAAATCAACAAATCCTTTAGACTTACCCCTTATCAAAATATAAGGAGGATTTTATTATGTGTGGAATTATAGCTATCGCAAGTCGGCAAGATGCGGTTTCTTTTATTGTGGAAGGATTAAAGAAATTGGAGTATCGAGGATACGATTCAGCAGGGTTAAGTGTGATTGAAGATCGCACTTTAAAAACAGTTAAAACAGTAGGCAAAATAGCAGAATTAAAAAAGAAGATTAATACTTTACCAATTTCTTCAACAATCGGAATTGGACATACACGTTGGGCAACACATGGTATTCCATGTGATCAAAATGCACACCCTCATGTTAGTCAAGATCAACGTTTTTCAATTGTGCATAACGGAATTATTGAAAATTACCATGAATTAAAAAACGAATTACTTAAAAATGGTTATCAATTTGCTTCTACGACTGATAGTGAAGTCATCGTTGCATTAATACAACAATATTATCAAGGTGACTTAGCATCAACTTTATATAAAGTAACGCAAAAAATTAAAGGAAGTTATGCAATTTGTGCATTATCAATTGATGAACCTGATTGTTTAGTCGTCGCTAAAAAAGATAGTCCAGTAGTGATTGGACAAAATGAAAATGGTTGTTTTGTTGCTAGTGATGTTATGGCTTTATTAGATTATACTAAAGAAGTGTATTATCTAAATGATTATGAAATGGCCACTTTAACAAGTTCTAAAATTACTTTTTATGATTCTGAAATGAAAAAAATAATAAAAGATAAAAAACATGTGCCTTATAATCAAGAAACTGCTAAAAAAGAGGGTTATGAAACTTATATGTTAAAGGAAATATTTGAACAACCTAAAGCTGTTTTAGAAACTTTAAGAGGAAAGTGTGAAAATCAAATTCTTTTAGAAGAGTTAGAAGAAATCGATTTTTCTAAATTTAATCAAGTTTATTATATAGGGTGTGGAACGGCTTATCATGCCAGTTTAATAGGGGCTCATCTTTTAGAAAAAACGAGTCATTTACCAATTAAAGTACAAGTAGCCTCTGAATTTAGATATAATGAACCTTTAATTGATGAAAAGACTTTATGTATTTTTGTGTCACAATCAGGTGAAACAGCAGATACTTTAGCCGGATTAAAATTAGCAAATCATCTAAATGCGACAACAATTGCAATTGTTAATGTGGTGGGAAGTAGTATTAGTCAAGAAGCAAAATATACACTTTATACACGTGCAGGTTTAGAAATTGCTGTTGCATCCACAAAAGCTTATACAACACAATTAGTATTATTGACTTTACTTGCAATTTATATCAGTGAAAAGTTAAAAAGTGAAATTTTCTCTCATACTCAGTTATTAGAAGATTTAAAAACAATTCCTGATAAAATGAATAATATTTTAAAGCAATATGAGCATTTTAAACATTATGCTGATTATTTAAAAGAAAGTACAGATGCTTATTTTATTGGAAGAGGATTAGATTATATTAGTAGTTTAGAGGGGGCTTTAAAATTAAAGGAAATTTCTTATGTTCATGCTGAAGCGTATTTAGCTGGAGAATTAAAACATGGACCAATTGCTTTAATTGAACCTAATACAGTAGTTTTTGCCTTAGCGTTACAAAAAAATATTAATGAAAAAACAATGAGTAATATTCAAGAAACAATGGCAAGAGGAGCTAATGTTATTTTATTTACAAACGAACCTTCACTTACCCATAATATTAAAGAATATTATGTTTTAGAAGATGTTCATCCATATTTACAACCGTTACTTATTGCACTTCCATTACAATTAATTGCTTATTATACAGCCTTAATTAAAGAATGTGATGTTGATCAACCAAGAAACTTAGCTAAAAGTGTTACAGTAGAATAAAGAATGTAGTATTTATATGACCAAATGTGAAATTAAATAAATCATTTGGTCTTTTCATATTTTTATTGCACCATTTTTTACTTATGATAAGATAGTCTTAGTTAAGGGGTGTAGGTATGATAAAATTAATTGTAACGGATTTAGATGGGACTTTATTAAATAATCAAAAAATGCTATCGCAAACGACGATTGATACGCTTGTTGAAGCACAAAAACAAGGTATAAGGGTAGTTTTAGCAACCGGTCGTAATTACCAGTCTTTAGAACCGATTTATTTAAAATTGCAGATGGATCAATTTAAAAGTGGGGCAATTATCGGTGTTAATGGGGAGGAAAGTTATTATTTTGATGAAAATCGATATGAAAAAATAGCCTCACTTACCGGTGAAAATGCAACATCGATATTAAAAACATTAAGTTTGATGTTGTTTAATGTTCAAATTATGAATGATCAACAAATTAAAAATTTTAGTTATAAATGGTTGCGCACTGCTAAAAAGATGATTTTTAACCTTAAACATCGTGATATGAAAATGAGTTTTGAAGGTTATACAAAACATTGGATTGAAATTAATCGTTGTGAAGTGATTACACATGAGGTTAATAAAGTAGGGATTGCACAGTTAAATGTTTATATGACATTAATGTTGCCAATTATTCGTAGACTTTATAAAAATCAATATGAAGTTTTAAAAGTTTCACGAGGTTGGGCGGAGATTATGCCTAAAGGTATTTCTAAAGGAAGCGGTGTTGAAAGAGTGATGGCTCATTATCATATTTTACCAGAGGAAGTGTTAGTTTTTGGTGATGGAGAAAATGATTTAAGTATGTTTGAGGTGACTAATCATTCTTATGCACCTAGTAATGCTTTAAAGTCAGTTAAGAAAAAGGCTAATTATCAATGTTTAAGTAATGAAGAAGATGGTGTCGCAAAAGTAGTGGCGAAGTATTTAAATAATGGATAGAGTTAATAATTTTTAAAATTTCAAAACCACTTATACGGACTAATTTAAGAAGATTGATACGAATTTATGATTATTTGAAAGGAGAAGACAAAAAGCCTCTAATTAAAGTATCCTTACTGGGACACCATTAGAGGTTTTTTTTACTCCATGAAAACATTTCAACAAGGCTACTTTAACAAAGCTACCCTATTTTCTTGCTTTCCTTACAACTTGTTATACATTTTTTATATGAAAATACAATCGAATATTAGAAAAAATGAGAAATCTTAAATGTAACAATTATGGAAATTTAACTTGAATTTTATATTATCAATGAAAACCGTGTTATTGAATAGGTGTAAAAGTATTGAATCAAAATAAAAGTAGCAACAAAGTTGCTACTAATAGTGTTGATAAAGTTGAGTTTCTTTAAAACTCATACTTTATTATTTTTTTACTTTTTATTAAGTATATGTTTAAAGTGATTAATAACTACTTAGTCATTGCAATAATTCCAGGTGCAATTTCACTCAAATGATGTGAATAAAATTCTTTCATGGCTAAAATCGCATAATGTGTATCTTTGCTACCGGCAAGTTCAAAACAAGAATGCATTGCAAGTTGTGCTAAACCAATATCTACTGAATGGATACTCACTTGTCCTTCACTAATGCTCCCTAAAGTTCCACCACCTGGTAAATCTGAACGGTTAGTGTAAGATTGATAAGGAACTCCTGCCTTTTTACAACATTCAATAAATAATGCAGCAGACATAGCATCAGTTGTATAAGATTGTCTCGCACTATGTTTAATAACTACACCGCTATTCATTAATACACGATTGACAGGATCAGATAATGAAGGTTGATTTGGGTGGACAGCATGAGCATTATCTGCAGAAACAATCATTGAAGCGGCTAAAGCACGATAATAATCTTCATCTGTTTTGTGTAATCCATTATTGATACGTTTTAAAGTATCTTTTAAGAAAGTAGAAGCAGCCCCTTGTTTAGTATGACTACCCACTTCTTCATTATCTGCCATATAAAATACATTGATAGATTGAGGATTATTTCCTTGAATAAATCCTTTTAAAGTTGAAAATACACATTGTAAATCATCTAAACGTGGTGAACCCACATATTCTTGATCAACACCAATCATTGTTCCTGAACATCTAGGGTATAAAAACAATTCAGAAGCATAGATGTTTTCAATATCTTCTTGTAACTCTTTAGCGATAAGTTGATTAAAGGCTTGTTCATCTAATTTGCCAGAACCAAATAAAGGTAACATATGAATTTGATTATTGTAACTTTCTCCTTTATTAGCCTCACGATTTAAGTGGATTGCTAAGTTTGGAATAATCAATAAATCTTGATCGACATTGATTAAACGTGTTTTAAACTGATTTCCTTTTTTTACAATCACACGTCCGGCAATGGATAATGGGCGATCAAACCAAGGTGCACATAATGCTCCACCATACATTTCAACATTTAATTTTGTATAAATATTTTCTGTTTTTATAGTAGGCAATGGTTTGATTTTAAAAGTCGGTGTATCACAGTGTGATGCAGAGATATTAAAACTATAATTGTCTAATGAACTTCCAATTTCAAAAGCAATTAAAGCAGTTGTATTTTTAGAAACATAATATTTTTTACCACAAACTAAATCCCAATGAGTTCCTTCTGTTAATTCGATAAATCCTTCCTTATCTAGCATTGCTTTCACAGTTGCATTGGCATGATAAGGCGTTGGGCAGGCGTTAATAAATTCAATTAATTCTTTTGTTGTTTTTTGATACATATTCTAAATCCCCCTTTAAATATATTTATTATAGCATAATGATTGTGGTTATTAAAAATTATTTAATCTTTTTTCAGATAATTAAAATCTAACCATTTTTAATTTCGATTTGTTAAGATAAAATAGGTGATGAAAATGGAAAAAATTAAAATGATTTTATGTGATTTAGATGGAACTTTATTAAACTCAAAGTCAACAGTGAGCATAAGAACAATTGAGACTATTCAAAAAGTAAGAAAACAGGGGGTTTTATTTGGAATTGCAACCGGTCGCAGTCCTTTAGCAGTAGATCGTTTACTTGATAAATGGCAAATTAAACCTTATGTAGATATTTTAGTAGGATTTAATGGGGGACAATATATTGATTATCAACAAAATGAAAATGTTTTACTTTATGAATTAGATGGACATTTGATTAAAGAAATTAAAGCGTTATATGAGCATTTTGAGATGAGTTTTTGTATTTTTGATCAGTATCAACTTCATGCGACAAAACAAACTGATTTAATTGAACATTTAGCTAAAGGAAATCAATTTGAATTATGCATCGACGATTTAGAACAATTTATACAAACCCAAGCTCCTAAGTTATTAATCGATGGTGAAGAAGAAGTGATTAATGAAGTTGAAAAGTTTTATTCAAAACATTTAGATCCACGTTATCGCGGGGTACGTTCGACTAAAAATTTATTTGAATTTTTAAATCCTGAGGTCTCTAAAACTAAAGGAATCGAAAAAGTAGCTCAAAAATATAATATGACACTTGAAAATGTATGCGTTTTTGGTGATGAATTAAATGATTTGGAAATGATTCGTGATTGTGGTGTTGGGGTATGTATGGCTAATGGAAATCCTAAAGTTAAAGCAGTGGCAAATGCAATTACTTTAAGTCATGATGAAGATGGTGTCGCTGTATTTATTGAAGATAATTTTTTTAAATAAATGATTGACATTTTAGTTTAAGCGTTTTAATATATATCTAATGACATTGACAAGGAGAGTAGTTGAAGAAGAATTAATAGAGAGTTCTTGGTTGGTGGAAAAGAACAAGGAAGCTTCAATGAAGATGGCCTTTGAGTTTTGTGGGTGAATAGTTAGCTCATGACGGTTGTACCCGTTATTGTACTAGAGTATGTTGGTACTCGATGAGGCTATAATTGTGAGATTGTAGTGAATTAAGGTGGTAACACGGGAATTATCTCGTCCTTTATTAAGGACGAGTTTTTTATTTTTAAAGAAGAGGTGAGAAGATGATTGAGTTATTAAATATCACTAAACAATATCAAACTAAAAATGGAATTGTCAATGCCATTGATAATTGTAGTTTGACGATTAATGAAGGTGAAATATTTGGAATTATTGGTTATAGTGGTGCCGGTAAATCAACACTGGTAAGAGTGATTAATCAGTTAGAAAAACCGACAAGTGGTGAGGTGATTGTTAATGGCAAAAACTTAAATCATTTAAGTAAAAAACAGTTGCGAAAACAACGTACAAAAATTGGAATGATTTTTCAACATTTTAATTTATTATGGTCTCGAACAGTTTTAGAGAATGTTGAATTGCCACTCGAAATTGTGAAAATGCCAGCTGATAAACGTCGCCAAAAAGCATTAGAACTGATTGAACTAGTAGGGTTAAAAGGACGTGAAAATGCATATCCCAATGAACTTTCTGGGGGACAAAAACAGCGTGTCGGAATTGCAAGAGCGCTAGCCAACGATCCAACGATTTTATTATGTGATGAAGCAACCAGTGCATTAGATCCTAAAACAACTGAATCTATTTTAGATTTATTAGTTAAAATTAATCAACAGTTAAATATTACAATTGTATTAATTACACATCAAATGGAGGTTGTTCAACGCATTTGTCATCGCATTGCAGTAATGTCTAATGGAGAAATTGTAGAAGTAGGGAGTGTCAAAGATATCTTTGAACACCCAAATCATTTAGTGACACAACAATTTGTTCATGGGGTAAGTTCAAAAGTTGATGAAACATCACTTAAAGAGGAATTAAAAACAATTTATCCTAACGGCAAACTTTTACGATTAACTTTTAATTCACATATTAGTCGACAACCAATTTTATCAAAAGTAATGAAAGAAAGTAATGTAGCAATGAGTATTGTGCATGCTAATTTAACGAATACTTTAGAAAGTTCTTTTGGAATAATGTATGTGAATTTATTAGAAGGAACATCACAAGAATATCAACAAGTTATTCAAAAATTAGAAATGTATGAAGTGATTGTGGAGGTGATTTAGATGGCTAATGTTGATTGGAATACAATGCTAAGTGCACTTCAAGATACTTTATATATGACTTTTGTATCATTGATTGTGGCGGTTTTATTAGGAATGGGGATTGGAATTTTACTTTACTTAACCGGTAAAAATGGATTGATGCCTAATAAAATCGTTAATAAAGTATTAGATTTAGTCGTTAATATTTTAAGAGCAGTGCCTTATATTATTTTACTTATTATCATGATTCCGGTGACTAAATCATTAGTTGGAACAATGCTAGGAGCAACTGCTGCCTTACCTTCGCTCATTCTTTCAAGTGCACCGTTTTATGCAAGAATGTGTATGATTGCATTAAATGAAGTTGATAAAGGAACGATTGAAGCCAGCAAAGCAATGGGAGCAAATTATTTTCAAATTATGACAAAAGTCGTTTTACCTGAAGCAAAACCGGCTTTAATTTCAAGTATGAGTGTCATGGCAATTTCTTTAGTGGGTTATACTGCAATGGCAGGCGCCATCGGTGCTGGGGGGTTAGGAAACCTTGCTTATTTATATGGTGTGGCAAGAAATGATTATACAGTTACTTATATTGCCACTATCCTTATTATTGTAATCGTATTTATTATTCAAGGAATTGGCGATTATATTGTTAAAAAAGTAGACAAACGTTAGGGGAGAAAGAGATTATGAAAAAAATATTACAATGTTTATTAATTATCGGATTAGTGTTAGGAATTAGTGGGTGTACTAAATCTAAAACCAGAGGTGAAAATGAATTAAAAGTTTCAGCAACTTCTAATCCACATGCTAAAATTTTAGAACAAGCAAAACCAATTTTAAAAGAAAAATATGGGATTGATTTAACTGTTGAAGTATTAGATGATTATTATTTATTTAATAAATCATTAGATGATAATGAAGTAGATGCGAATTATTTTCAACACGTTCCATTTTTTGAAGAAGATGTTGAAAAAAATGGGTATGAATTAACTAATGCGGCTGGAATTCATATTGAACCATTTGGTTTCTATTCAAAAACAATTAAAGATATTAGTGAATTAAAAGATGGGGCAACTATTGTTATTAGTAATAGTGTGGCAGATCATGGACGTATTTTAACAATGTTAGCAAATGCTAATTTAATTACCTTAAAAGGTGGAGTTAAACCTATTAATGCTGAACTTAAAGATATTTTAGATAATCCAAAAAACTTACAATTTAAAGAAGTAAAACCTGAGTTTTTAGTTACTTCTTACAACAACAATGAAGGGGATTTAGTGGCGATTAATGGAAACTACGCCTTACAAGCAAACTTAAATCCAGTAAATGATGCCGTTATTTTAGAAGATACTTCATTAGATAATCCATATGTTAATATCATTGCAGTTAAAACAGGTCATGAAAATGATGAAAAGATTAAAGCGTTAATCGAAGTATTAAAATCAGATGAAATTAAACAATTCATTGAACAAGAATACAAAGGTTCAGTTATTGTTGTAAAGTAATTTAATCAAATAAAAAGAACTTGATGATTAGTATGATAGATAATCATTAAGTTCTTTTTATTATTGTTTTAAATCATTGAGTAAATCTTCACCATGTGAAGCAACTTTAACTTTAGAATAAACATGGGTAATTGTTTGGCTTTCATCGACAACAAAAGTAGTTCTAACGACTCCCATATATTCACGACCATAAAGTTTCTTTTTTTGCCAAACACCAAATGCTTGACAAACACTGGTATCTTCATCACAAACTAAAGGCATAATGAGTTGATTTTTTTCTCTGAATTTTGCTTTAGATTTTTGATTTTGAGGACTGATTCCGATAATTTGGTAACCTAAGTCGATTAAATTTTGATAATTGAAATTTAATGAACAAGCTTCTTTAGTGCAACCCGGTGTTGAATCTTTAGGGTAAAAAAATAAAATTAATTTTTGTCCTTTATATTCACTTAATTTTTTTTGATTTCCATCATCAAAGTTAAGGGTAACATCAGGAATTTTGTCATTCACTTTTAACATATACAATTCCTCCTTGTAATTATCATTCTATACTAACATAAAATAAAACTCAACGAATGTGAATTAATTTTACTGTGTTTTCTTTAAAGAAAAAAGGTATATTTGAAAAATATGAAAAATATAGTGAAATTCTTTAAAGAAATTGATGGTTGAAAAAATGTAATAATCATATACAATAATATTCAAAGCATATATATAGAAATAGGTGAGATAATGAAAAGAATACATTTAACAAAAAATACCAAACGACTTTTTGTTTTTCTAAGTTGTCTATTGATGCTTTTAATGGTATTTGTGATGTCGCGATCACATCAGCGTTTATTGATACAAAATAGTGTAGAAATTGGATTGAATGAAGTTTTCGAACCGCATAGTTACATTCAGCCTCGTTTTGATCAACAAAATTTAATGATTAACTCTAAAGTAGATAGTTCTAAATATGGACAGTATTTAGTTGAATACAAATACAAAAATCAAAAAGAGAAATTAGAAGTTAATGTTGTGGATAAAATTGCACCGGAGTTTAATGTTTACTCACAAACGATTGTCAAAGGACAAAAAATCAATAAAACAAAATTAGTTGGAGAAGTCATTGATGATTCTAAAACAAAAGTTATATTAGACCAAAAATATAAATTCAATAAACCCGGTGAATATGAAATCGGTGTTTGTGTAAAGGATAGTTATCGTAATCAAACGTGTAAAAAAACAAAAGTCATAGTTCAACCAAAAGATAAAGAGGCACCAGTAATTTCTGGTTTAACGCCTTTAGTGATTACTCAAGGTCAAGAGGCAAATTATGATACCGGTGTGTCAATTAGTGATAGCATTGATCAAAATCCTACATATAGTATCGATTTTGCAGATTTTGATAATAAAACAGTAGGAGTTTATCAGATTAAGTATAATGCTGTTGATTTCCAGGGAAATAAATCAACTTATAGTCGAGAAGTAACGGTGAAAGAAATAGAAGAATCTACGAAGATTATATACTTAACTTTTGATGATGGACCTAGTATAAATACGCCAAAAGTATTAGAGGTACTATCACGTTATCAAGTCAAAGCAAGTTTTTTTGTCACCGGTGCAAGTCCTAATTATTATCATTATATCAAAGAAGCAAATCTTCAAGGACATACGATTGGAATGCATACGTATTGTCATAATTATGAATATTTATATGGAAGTATTGAACAGTATCGAGAAGATATTGAAAAAATCAGTCAAGTGGTTAAAAGTCAAATTGGGTATATTCCAAAATACATTCGTTTTCCTGGGGGAACGAGTAATACAATAAGCAAACAATATCAACAAGGGATTATGAAGCAAATTGTTGATTTTGCTAATCAAAATGGTTTTATTTATATTGATTGGAATGCTGCCAATGGGGACGGAGAGTCTTATCAAACTGTTCCTTTATTAATAGAAAAGGCAAAAAATAGTGGAAAGGGGAAAACTAAAATCATGATGTTAATGCATGATGGGGGTGGTAGTGCTAAAACAGTAGAAGCACTACCGGCAATTATTGAACATTATCAAAATTTAGGATATGAGTTTAGAGCAATTGATCAAACCACACCGGAATTTCATCATGGTTTAGCGAATTAGTTATGGAAAATTTATTAAGAAAGTATGCGAAAACTGCAATTAAAGTAGGAATTAATCTACAACCAAAACAATTTTTAGTTATCAACTCGACTGTGGAGGCTATTGATTTTACACGCTTAGTCGTTGAAGAAGCCTATAAAGCGGGGGCTCAGGAAGTTTATGTCAATTATAGTGATCCTTATTTAACTAAATTAGACTATCAATATGCCGATATTGATTGTTTATGTGAAATCCCTGAGTGGGTAGTGAATCGTAAAGCCTATCAAATTGAACGTCAATGTGCATTAATTAGTATTTCATCACCAAATCCAACGTTACTTAAAAACATTGATGGTTCTGTAATTCAAAAAGTACAAAAAGCAATGTCAAAGGCAATGGCACCCTATCGTTATTACACGGCTTCAAGTATCGGCCAATGGTTAGGATTATGTGTTCCAAACATAATATGGGCAAAATTAGTATTTCCTAATTTAAGTGATGAAGAAGCGTTATCAAAACTTTGGGCAACTATTTTTGAAGTATGTCGAATTAATGAACATAATGATCCAATTCAATTATGGCAAGAACATATACAAGAAAAAGTAAAATATCGTCAAAAATTAACTGACTATGCTTTTGAAAAATTAATCTTTAAAAATAAACTAGGAACAGATCTAGAAGTTGGGCTAGTTTCTAATCATCAATGGAGTGGGGCAGAGGAAAAAACACCTAACGGGATTGGTTTTACCCCTAATATTCCAACTGAAGAAATTTTTTGTATGCCTCATAAATATCGTGTTAATGGTAAAGTGGTGGCAACAAAACCGTTAAATATTCGTGGTAAACTTTGTGAAGACTTTTATTTCGTATTTAAAGAGGGAAAAGTCGTTGAATATGATGCTAAAGTCAACAAAGAAGTTTTAACGGATTTATTAGAAAGTGATGAAGGAGCGAAATATTTAGGAGAAGTAGCATTAATTTCAAATGATTCACCTATTTCAAAGATGAATATTGTATTTTATAATACATTATTTGATGAAAATGCTTCATGTCATTTAGCACTTGGAAATTGTTATAGTAGTAATATTCAAAATGGAGCTTCAATGAGTAAAGAAGAACTTGAAAAAGCAGGAGCGAATTTTTCAATGATACATTGCGATTTCATGTTTGGAAGTGAAGATTTAGAAGTTATTGGTGTAAAATCAAACAATGAAAAAGTTCAAATTTTAAAAAATGGTCGTTTTGTGATTTAAGTCGTGAGTTTTCATGACTTTTTTAATACATTTACTAAAGATAGTGCTATAATATTAAGTAAAGAAGGTGAAATAATGAACAAAGCAAATCAAATTTATAAAAAATATGTCGAAAATGAAGTCAGTATTATTGAAAATCATGAATATCAACTTTTAAATAAAGATAAAATTGAGATTAAAGTATTAGCTTTTTTAAGTGAATTGGGAAAATTAAGTGAAGAATCTGAATGTTTTAACTTTTGGGAAAGAAATATTTTAATTAAAAAGGAAAATGTTTTAGAAGCTTATTTAGATGCCTTGCATTTATTGCTTTCAATTGGTTATGAACTTCATGTAGATTCAATTAAAAATTATAATGAACTAGCAATTACTAAGAGTATTACAGATTTATTTTTTAAGGTTTATGAAGATGTGTTAAAAATTAGAACAACTTTTCAATTTGAAGATTATCAAAATTGTATTGATGATTATTTTAGTTTAGGATTTCATTTGGGTTTAGATTTTGAAGAGATATTAGAGAACTATTTAAAACGTTAAAAAAATCCTCAAGTGAGGATTTTTATTTTAAATAAGATATATAATTTAATGTATATGTTTTTATTGCTTCGATCTCACTTGGACTTGGTTTAAATTTAACTTTAAATCCTTCATCAGTGACTTTCATACGTTGTTGTTTTAATCGTGTGATTAAATTTGGAACGGCTTCACCTGACCAACCATAACTTCCAAAAGCAGAAACGACTTTAGTTCCATGATAAGGCTGTAAAATGGCGTTCATCACTTGATAAATTGGTGGTAAGGCATCGTTTAATAACGTTGGCGAACCATATAGAATACCATCGGCACTTATCATATCATCAATTACAGTGGTCATATTAGCAGTTTCTAAATCATAGACATGACAAATAACATCGTTTTCTTTTAATACTGCTTCAATCGTTTTGGCAATCATTTTAGTATATCCATAAGCTGAAACAAATGGAATCACTACTTTAAGATGTTCTTTAGGTTGGTTTTTCCCATATTCTAAATAGTAGTTAATATATTTATCAAAATCTTGATCTATAACCGGTCCATGTCCGGGACAAATTAATTTTAAATTAAGATTTTCGATTTTTTTCATTGCTTTTAAAATAAATGGTTTAAAAGGACCTAATATCATTTTAGTATAGTAATCAAATGCTTCTTGATAATCCTCGTGATGGATAATTGTTGAAGCTAAAATTTGATCGTGCGCATAATGTGCTCCAAAAGAATCACAAGTTAATAAAACTTGATCTTCTTGGATATAAGTGTACATAGTATCTGGCCAATGTAAGTTAGGAACATAGAAAAATTGTAGTGTTTTATCACCAAATTGAAGTGTTTCACCATCTTTGATTGTTTTTGACAAAAAGTCATGGTTAATAATTTCTTGGATATTGTTCTTAGCGATCGTTGTTGAAATAATTTCAATATTAGGATTTAATTCTAATAATTTTGAAATAGAGCCACTATGATCAGGTTCAGTATGATTACAAACAATGTATTTAATTTGATCGACTGATGTTAATTCGTTGATTTTTTCTAAATATTCATCGAAAAATGTTTCTTTAGCAGTTTCGAATAAAATAACGCCTTCATCAGTTTTTAATAAATACGAATTGTATGAAGTTCCAAATTTTGTCTCCATGATAATATCAAATACTCTTAAGTCATGATCTTGTATACCGATCCAATATAAAGATTCATTTAATTGTAATGTTTTCATTGCTTTGACCTTCTATTTTAATTCTTCTAAAATTTCTTCGATTTTTGAAATGCAACCCCCACATGCAGTTCCTGCACCAGTTTTTTCTTGAATAGCTTCTAAAGTAGTTGCACCTGCGTCAATTGCCTCTTTAATATCTTGTTTAGTAACGCCTAAACAAAAACATACTGTTTCATTTGAATCCATAAACTCACCTCCATTAAATATAGTTATAGCCCAAAAAAAACGAAATTACAAATTATTTGCTTAAATAATTAACATTTTAATTGAATTGCAATAAAATTGATAACAAAAAAAGAGTGATAAACACTCTTGAATTTCTAATGGCAGAGGTGACAAGAATCGAACTCGCATTAACGGTTTTGGAGACCGCTGTTCTACCATTGAACTACACCTCTAAAAATGGTGACCTGTACGGGATTCGAACCCGTGAATGCATGCGTGAAAGGCATGTGAGTTAACCGTTTCTCCAACAGGCCGTATTTGGTACTTGCATATAATATCATGATGAAAATAAAAAATCAATAAAAAATTAATAAAATATTTATTTTTTTGAAAGAATATAAAAATCACTTGTGTGAATAATGAAAGTGAGGTGATGATATGAGAGAATTTTTTAAACAATTCTATTCAGTACAAGATTTAGAAATGTTTTTCAATGATTATTTTGAATTTTATAAACGTGTATATGGCATTGACTATTTTTATCTTGAATATTATGATGCAATTCATGAAATGGTAAAGTTTTTTAGCGAGCATCATTATACATTAAGCCAGTTTACATTATTTCAATTAGATTTAATTAAATTGGGTTTTTTAAATAAATTAACAAAACAAGAATTAGAAAGTTATATTGATCCTTGTTTAAATGAAGTACAAATGGAAGAAAAGTATCAAGAAATTTTAGAATTATGAAAATAAATAACTCTAAAAACTGTTTATGTTAAACTGTTTTTGAGGTGATAGTATGATTAAACTAATAGCAACGGATATTGATGGAACATTAATTGGTCAAAAAAGGGAAATTTCTCAACAAAATTTAGAAGCAATACGTTATGCTTCGAAGCAAGGAATTCATTTTGCAATTGCTTCAGGAAGAGCTTATCAAGATATTTTACCGGTTATTCAAGATTATCATATCCCTTGTGAAATTATCGCTATTAATGGCGGACAATATTATAATGCTAACGGGGAGTTATTAGTCAATAGTTGTTTAGGGAAAATGCAATGTGAAACGGTGTGTCGTATTTTTAAAGAAAATAATTTACATTATATGTTATATACTTCAAAAGGGGTTGTCACTGAAATGGACGTTCAACAAACTCGACATATGTTTGTTTTACGAAAAAAAGAAGGAACTGATTTAACTTATCAAGAGGTTTATAATGACTTTCAAAATAAGTATGTACCATTTAAAACATTAACTCAGGTGAGCTCAATTCATGAATTTATTAAAGATGCTGATGTGTATAAAGTTGAAGGATTTGATCAAACTCATCATAAAATCGATAGTATCAAACCGTTATTAAGTGAAATAGAAGAAATTACTTACTTATCTTCATTTGATAATAATTTAGAAGTCACTCACATTGACGCTAAAAAGGGAAATGTTTTAATGAAAGTGATAGATTTATTAAAAATTAGTCAGGATGAAGTGATGGTCATTGGGGATGGTTTAAATGATATAAGTATGTTTGAACTTTTTGAAAATAGTTTTGCGGTTGCTAATGCGGTGGATTTAATTAAACAAAAAGCAAAATATATTGTCCCAAGTTGTGAAGATGATGGGGTTGCTAAGGCGATTTACATGATGATTCCTTGACAAAATTAAGATAAAAAAGTATCATAGAAACGAGAAGATAAAATTAATCTAAAAGAAGAGAAGAATGGTTTAAATTCTTCTTTTTATACATTTATAGTGGAGGAAAACAATGGATTTTAAACAAGAGGTAGAGCGACGTAGAACGTTTGCGATTATTTCCCACCCAGATGCAGGTAAAACGACATTGACTGAAAAGTTTTTACTTTATGGGGGTGCTATTCAAGAAGCCGGTATGGTTAAAGGAAAAAAAGCAAGTAAACACGCAGTTTCTGACTGGATGGAGATTGAAAAGCAAAGAGGAATTTCAGTTACTTCATCAGTTTTACAATTTAATTATAATGGTTATTGTATTAATATATTAGATACACCAGGGCATCAAGATTTCTCGGAGGATACTTATCGTACCTTAATGGCGGCTGATTCAGCGGTCATGGTGATTGATGGGAGTAAAGGGGTCGAAGAACAAACACGTAAATTATTTAAAGTATGTGTGATGCGACATATTCCTATCTTTACTTTTATTAATAAAATGGATCGTGAAGCAAAAGATCCTTATGAATTAATGGAAGAAATTGAACAAGAATTAGGAATTAAAACTTGTGCAATCAATTGGCCGATAGGTTCAGGTAAAGAATTTAAAGGGGTATATGAACGCGCTAAAAAAGAAGTTATTCAATTTAGTTACGGTAAAAACGGTGCTAAAGAGATGGCACAAACGATCAAAGCAGATATTAACGATCATCAACTTATTCAACTTTTAGGTGAAGAATATTATTTAAAACTTAAAGATGACGTGGAATTATTAGATGGAGCGAGTGAAGAATTTAATTTAGATTTAGTTCGTCAAGGTGAATTATCACCAGTATGTTTTGGTTCTGCATTAACTAATTTTGGAGTTGAGCCATTTTTGGAACACTTTTTAGAAATGACCACTTCACCTTTACCAAGAGTGGCAGATGGAAAAGAAATTTCACCATTTGATGAAAAGTTTTCAGCATTTGTTTTTAAAATTCAAGCGAACATGAATAAAGCACATCGTGACCGTATGGCTTTTATGCGTATTTGTAGTGGAAAGTTTGAAAAAGGAATGGAAGTTTTTCATGTGCAAGGTAATAAAAAAGTCAAACTTAACCAATCTAAGCAATTAATGGCTTCAGATCGTGAAACTGTCGAAGAAGCTTTTGCAGGAGATGTGATTGGAATTTTTGATCCGGGTATTTTTTCGATAGGAGATACATTATGCAGTGTTTCTAATAAAATTACTTTTGAAGGGATTCCTACATTTGCACCAGAACACTTTGCTTTGATTCGTAACAAAGATTCAATGAAGCGTAAACAATTTGTTAAAGGGGTAGAGCAAATTGCCAAAGAAGGGGCGATTCAAATTTTCCAATCCCCACTTTCAGGAATGGAAGAAATTATCGTAGGGGTAGTAGGGGTACTTCAATTTGAAGTATTAGAACATCGTTTAAAAACAGAATATAATGTTGATATTGAAAGAACAAATTTACCTTATCAATATATTCGTTGGATTGGTAATGAAAATATTGATTTAAATCGTTTGAATTTATCATCTGATACACGTAAAGTACAAGATTTAAAAGGAAATTTCTTATTGCTATTTGTTAATGAATGGGGAATTCGTTGGGCTGAAAAGAATAATCCTGATTTAATTTTAGAAGAATTTGGAAGATCATAGATCTTCCTTTTTTAGTATAATCACTCCATATAAACCCATACTAAAACTATGTTAAAATTTTATTTTATTTATAGTATGTTCACATTTTTTTCAAATTTCACTAATGCGATTATGCCACAATTATTTGAACAAATTCATTTAAGTAGTTATATCTATGGCTTATCTTTTGCATTAATGTCATTATTTACCTTTTTAACAAGTTTAATTTTTTCTAAGTTGTTGTCTAAATATCCAATTCAATATTTGATGGGAGGGAGTCTTCTTTTTTATACACTTGGACAGTATTTTTTAAAAATAAGTACTGGTGTTGTTTTTTTGATGATTTCAAGAATTTTAGCCGGAATTGGAATAGGTGGATTGATGGTGGCAAGTTTAACTTATTTACTTAATCATTCAACTAATTCTTCCTCAAGTTTAAGTATTTATGCCATTATTCAGGCTTTAGTATCATCAATTGGTTTTTTTGTGGGTAGTATTTTTGGGCAATATTCATTAAATATTAATTTTAATATCCAATTGGTTGGTTGTTTATTATGTGCATTTTTAAGTGTAATGATGCTTAAAAATACTTGTTTAAAAAAAGAAACAAATTCCATGAGGTTTTATCAAAAGCGTTCGAAGTTATTTTATGTTTTAATTTTGAGCATTTTTTTTACAAGTTTAGGTTATTTTATGCATGATCAATGGTTAAATTATTATTTTAAAAATGCTTTATATTTTACGCCGTTTTCAATTGGTTATTACCGTTTAGCAATCGGTGTAGTGAGTTTGTTTATGAATGTTATGTTAATATTTTATTTAATGAAAATTGAACGACTTTTGCTTTATGTTGAAATGTTATGTGCACTTTTTTTATTTTTGTGTTGTCTATTTCAATCGCTTGTTTTGTTTTTAATCATGACTTTATTATATAATATGCTGACTGTTATTTTTTTACCCTTGCAACAACGTTTAATGACACAAGTTACTTCAACTCATCAAAGTAATGCTAGTATATTTAATGCGACACGTTCGATTGGGATGTGTGTGGGTCCTTTAATTGCGGGAATTGTTTATCCTATTGCTTCAAATTTACCTTTAATGATTGCATTGTTCAGTTTTTTGTTGGCTTCGATGTTGTTGTTTTATTTTTTCAAAAATCATAACAGTCAATAAGAATATGTGTTATGATATTAAAAGGGGAGGTGATGGATTATCGCAAATGAAGGAAAACGTGTAAAGTGTGTATGTATTAATACAATGACTTTAACTATTGCTAATAAGGAAGAAATTATTTTTGAACGTGGTAAAATTTATAGTTGCACAATTCGCGATGATCATATCTCCAATATTTCTTATAAAATATATGGTGCGGAGTTTGATTTATCTTGTACACAATATGAGTTTGATATGTATTTCAAGGTTAAAAAGTAAGCACTTATGCTTACTTTTTTTACAAAAATGGTTGTTATTTTGCATTTTTCTTATATACTGTTATTTGGAGGAATAGTTATGCAAAAGAAAATACATCTCATTGGGGAAGTCGATATGCATAGTATTGATTTAATTGTTGAACAGTTAAAATTACAAGATGATACAATTGAATGTAAGTATATTGAGGAGACTCGTGATCTACAATTAAATACCAATAATAAGGATATTTTGGATATTATTAATCATATCATTGAAGAATTAACGTTAAATATTAAAACAGTTGAAAGAAAAAGAGGACGAAAACCAAGTAATGTAGAGTTTGAAAAACGTGTATTTCTGTTTTCGGATTTAAAAAGTGTTGAAAATGGAGTGTTTCTTGTTTCTTATTTATTAAATGATTCACAAATAAGAGAAGCACGTTTTGATTATCGACAAAAAATATTAACAGTGGAAACGACAGATCCGTTTATTTTTAATAAAATTTCTAAAGTTGTTTCGGCTTTTGGAGAAGATATTACTATTACTGAAAGTTACTCAAAGGAAAAAACTTTTGATATTGCATTAATGTATCGTTTTTTCTTTATCGCTTTACTTTTATTTAGTGTGGCGTTAGTTACAGTAACTTTAGAAGAACCCACAGCGTTAAGTTTTATTGCATGGATTGTTGTTTATACTATTTTGGCATTTAGAAGTGCTAAAGTAACTTATCATAATTTTTTAAAGAAGCAGTATTTTGAATCAGTTAATTTTGTTATCTTAGGAAGTTTGTTAATGTTTATATATGGTTATCGTTATGAGGCATCACTTAGTTTATTTGTTTACCAAAGTGCCAATACTATTTTTAGAGATAATTATAGTCATTTAGTGAATCGTTTAGTTAAACAAATGGATAAAACAGTTGAAAATATTCGAGTATTAGACCATGATGTTTATGTTGATAAACAAGTTGAAGAGGTTGAAAAAGGTGATGTGATATTACTTAATCAAAATGAAACTTGTTTATTTGAAGGAAAAATTACCGATGGCCAAGTGACTATTGATACATTGTTAATGGATGGTAACAAAGAAAAAACAATTTGTCAGGTGGGTGATATGGTAAGTAGTGGGGCTAAAATTATCGAAGGTGGCGCAAATATGGAAGTCACAAAACCATATCAAGAAACAAAGTTAAGCGAGTTATTTCAATTTAGTTTCAGTGATTTGGAAGATGAAGGATATTTAGAGAAAAAAGAAAGAAGGCGTAATCAGTTATTAATGCTTTTAATGTGTGTGGTTGGTGTATTGGTTTTAATTGGTTCATTTATTTTAAATCATACACATTTACTTTTATTTGGATTATGTTTATTTATTATATGTCCACCATTTATTGCTTCTTTGTTAAAACAATTTATTTACCAATTTGAAATGATTAATGCTTTAAAAAATAATGTCATTATTAAAGATGAAAATAGTTTAAGTGTTATTATTGAAGAATTAAGAAAATATTATAAACAACCTCATCAAGATGGTGATTATGAAAAATTAAATATTAAACACCATTTAGGAGGTTATAAGCGTCAAGAGATTGCAACTGAATATGATTGTATTTATGAATCTAAAGAATCTTTAGAGAAAGTGTATGCTTATATTTATCGTTTAGACCATTCTTGGCATCGTTTAAGATTGTATTCATTAATTTTGAAATTTGTATTATTAGCTTTATTACTTACACCATTGATGAGTTACACATTGTTTACTTTTGGTGTATTTGTTATTGAAGCATTTATTTATTTAAATGTTGTGAAAATTATGGATGAGAAAGTGTGATAAAACACTTTCTTTTTATTTGCAAAATGATATAATAACAATTTATAAAGAGGTGGATTTATGGAATTGTTACAAGAATATATTAGAAAAAACGGAAAAGCGGTGAATGAGCATGTTTTAAAAGTAGATTCTTTTTTAAATCATCAAGTGGATCCGATGTTAATGGAAAAAATAGGAGAAGAATTTTATCGCTATTTTAAAAAATATCCTATTACTAAAGTATTAACAGTCGAAACAAGTGGAATTGCACCGGCATTATTTTGTGCATTAAAATTTAATGTACCGATGGTTTTTATTAAAAAGAATGTTCCTTCAACAATGAATGATTTTTACACTGCTGAAGTACATTCGTTTACTAAAAATAAAACTTATACAATATGTTTATCTAAGGAATATATTAATGAAAATGATCATATATTATTTATTGACGATTTCTTAGCTAATGGACAAGCTTTTTTAGGTGTTGAAAAAATTATTAAAGAAGCAAAGGCGTCGTTAGAAGGAGTGGGAATGGTGATTGAAAAATCTTTTCAAGAAGGGCATACTTTGATTGAAAATAAAGGATATGATATTTATTCTTTAGCACGTATTGCATCATTAGGTGAAAATGAAATTTGGTTTGTAGGTGAAAAATAGTGAAATATGAAATTATTTTATTTGATTTAGATGGTGTGATTTTTGATTTTAAACAATGTGAAAAAGCATCTTTTGAAAATACTTTTAAACAATATAATGTTGAAGTGAATGAACAGTTATTTAATCTTTATAGTAAAATTAATCATCAATTATGGCATGATTTTGAGTTGGGAAAAGTCACTAAAAATGAGGTCACTTGTGGACGTTTTAAAATACTGTTTGAAAAATTAGGGTTAGATATTGATAGTAATGAGTTTGCAAGTCAATATCAAAATGGACTAGCTGAGGGGTATTTTTTAATGCCTGAAGCTAAAGAGATATTAGAAACATTGTCGTTAAACTATCGATTATATGCAGTCACTAATGGGGTTTCTAAAACTGCTTTTTCACGTTTAAAAGGAACAGATACTTTAAAATATTTTAAGGATGTATTTGTTTCAGAAGATTTAAATGCTCAAAAGCCAAGTATTGAATATTTTGAAAAAGTCTTTAATAAGATCCAACCGTTTAAAAAAGAAAAAGTTTTATTAATCGGAGATACTTTAACGTCAGATATTTTAGGGGCAAATCAAGCGAATATTGATTGTTGTTGGTTAAATATAGATCATCTTGTTAATCAAACTAAGGCAAAACCTGATTATGAAATTGATTGTTTAAAAGATATTTTTAAAATTTTGTAGAAAATGATGATAGTCATTTTCTTTTATTTTTCAAAAAAAGTTTGAAGCCTATAACAATTTTTGGTATAATGTCAAAAGAAGGTGATGAAAATGTATTTAGATGAAGTTAAACCAGGTCAACAATGTGTGGTTGAAGAAGTGAATGGGGTAGGATTATTAAGAAAAAGATTACTTGAAATGGGCTTAACCCCTAATACTGTGGTTAAAGTTAGAAAAGTAGCACCGATGGGAGATCCGATTGAGGTTTATTTAAGAAGTTATGTTTTAACACTTCGAAAAGAAGATGCTGCTAAGATTAGTGTAAAGGATGTGAAATAATGGCACATTTAATTGCTTTAGTTGGAAATCAAAACTGTGGAAAAACAACTTTATTTAATGCTTTAACCGGTTCAAATCAGCACGTTGGTAATTTTCCGGGAGTGACAGTTGAAAAGAAAATGGGGAATATGAAAAAACATAGTGATATTTCAATTGTCGATTTACCGGGAATTTATTCGTTAACGCCTTATACTTCTGAAGAAATTGTAACGACTGATTTTTTAATTAAAGATCAACCGGAGTTAATTTTAAATATTATTGATGCAACCAATATTGAACGTAATTTATATTTAACTTTACAATTAATGGAGTTAAATATTCCAATGATTATTGCATTAAATATGATGGACGAGGTGACTAAAAGTCATAATGCTATTGATGTAGAGGGCGTTTCAAAATATTTAGGTGCACCTGTTTTTCCTATTTCTGCTAGTAAAAATGAGGGGATCTCAGATTTAATCAGTGCGATTAATACAACATTGCATCAGTCTAAAGGACATTATCATGTTGATTTTTGTAAAGGTGAAATTCATCGTGCTATTCATTCTATCTCCCATTTAATTGAAGATCATACAGCTCGTATTCATTATCCAACTCGTTATACAGTGACACAATTAATCGACGGATCAAAGGAGTTAGAAGAAAAACTCGGATTAACCAAAGAAGAAGTTCATATCATTAATCATATTGTTGAAGAGATGGAAAAAAACTTAAATACCGATCGTGAAGCGGCTATTGTAGATATGCGATATGGCTATATTGAAGAAATTTGTCAAAATTGTGTGTTTAAACAATCTGAAACGATTGAACAAATTCGTTCTGAAAAAATCGATCAATTGCTTACTCATAAATATTTAGGAATTCCTATTTTTATAATCATTATGTTACTCATTTTCTATTTAACTTTTACAGTGATTGGTGGACCGTTACAATCTATTTTAGAAACTTTAATTGATCGATTTAATGGTTTTGTTGCAGTTCAATTAGAAGCATTAAAAGTCAATGATTTATTATCTTCATTAATTGTAGATGGAATTTTAACTGGAGTAGGAAGTGTATTATCTTTCTTACCGATTATTGTTATTTTATTTTTCTTTTTATCATTACTTGAAGATAGTGGTTATATGGCACGAGTGGCTTTTGTAATGGATAAAGCATTAAGAAAATTAGGATTATCCGGTCGTTCTTTTGTACCGATGTTAATTGGGTTTGGGTGTAGTGTTCCGGCGATTATGGCAACTCGTACCCTTTCATCAGAACGTGATCGTAAGATGACGATTGTTTTAACGCCTTTTTTATCTTGTAGTGCAAAATTGCCGATTTATGGAATGATCATTGCTGCGTTTTTTAAACAAAAAGCCCCACTGGTGATGATTAGTGTTTATTGTATTGGAATTTTAGTAGCAATTATAAGTGGATTGATTTTAAAATCTACGGTATTAAAAGGAGAGCCGGTTCCATTTGTACTTGAATTACCTGCTTATCGTATTCCTTCATATAAAAGTGTCTTACTTCATATGTGGGAAAAAGCAAAAGACTTTATTCGTAAAGCATTTACAGTGATTTTTATTGCTTCTTTAGTGATTTGGTTTTTACAATCATTTGATTGGAATTTATCTTTAGTTGAAGATAGTGCCAATAGTATTTTAGCGTCAATAGGTTCTTTAATTGCTCCGATTTTTAAACCACTTGGATTTAATGATTGGCGTGCTTCAACTGCTTTAATTACCGGAATTACAGCTAAAGAATCTGTATTATCTACTTTAACTGTATTATTAAATGTTTCAAATGATATGCAATTATCAAACGCTTTAGCTTCAATCTTTACGCCATTATCTGCTTATACATTTTTAGTCTTTACAGTGTTATATATGCCTTGTATTGCCGCTTTTGCAGCGACTAAAAAGGAGTTAGGGTCTTTAAAAGAAGCAATTTTAACTGCAGTATTTCAAACATTAGTGGCTTATATTGTGGCAATGATTGTCTATCAATTGTTTAGTTTGATTTTATAATTCAAAAGGTAATCAATTTGTGTGTGTTAATATATACAAGTTGATTATTTTTTTATAGTCAAAAATAGAATTAATATTTATGTATATAAAAAAGATTTAATTAGATCATTGATTTAGAATGTCCTATTAAAAAATGATTAATACTTTGTTATGAGTGATATTAAATATTTAAAAAATGTGAAGAATTTTGGTTAGATAAAAAAAGAGATTTTCATACTGTAAGCTTACGGTTTAAAAATCTCTTTTTAATGTTAATCAATTTTATAAGTCCAGTTATAAGGATCTTTAATGTTACCCCATTGAATATTAGTTAAAGTATCATAAAGTTTTTGTGTTAATTCGCCTGTTTTAAAGTTGTTGATTGTGACAATATCACCTTTGTAGTTTAATTCTCCTACCGGTGAAATCACAGCAGCAGTTCCGGTTCCAAATGCTTCTTTTAAAGTTCCGTTATGTCCGGCTTCCATGAGTTCACCAATGCTTAAATGACGCTCACTAACTTTATATCCCCAATCTTTAAGTATGTGAATAATTGAATCACGAGTGACCCCCGGTAATACAGAACCTTCAATAGGGGCAGTGACGATTTCATCACCGATATAGAACATAATGTTCATTGTTCCGACTTCTTCAACATATTTACGGTGAACACCATCTAACCATAACACTTGTGTATAACCTTTTTGCTCAGCTTTGACTTGTGCTGCGATACTTGCTGCATAATTTCCCCCACATTTTGTAAAGCCGGTTCCACCTTTAACTGCACGCACATATTCATCTTCAACCCAAATTTTAACGGGATTAACTCCCTCAGGATAATATTGTCCTACCGGTGTTAAGATAATGACAAATTTATAAGATTTTGATGGGTGTACGCCAACTCCTGCTTCAGTTGCAAACATAAAAGGACGAATATATAATGAAGTTCCCCTTGCTGATGGGATCCAATCTTGTTCATATTTCACAATTGCTTCTACCGCTTCCACAAATAAATCTTCATCTAATGTTGCCATACATAAACGTTTATTTGAATTAATCAGACGTTTTGCGTTCATATAAGGTCTAAATAATAGAATTTGCCCTTCTTTATTTCGATAGGCTTTCATTCCTTCAAAAGTTTCTTGTGCATAATGTAAAACCATTGTTGCGGGATCCATAGCAATAGGTCCATAAGGTTGAATGGTCGCATTATGCCAACCTTGTTTTTCATCATAATCCATTGTAAACATATGATCTGTAAAATATTTTCCAAATCCTAATTGATTTTCATCAGGTTTTTCTTTTAAATTTTGACTTCGTATAATCTTGATTTCCATATTTAAGTCCCCCTCTACCCTTAATAATTTGTATATTACGCCTTTTTAATATTTTTTGCAATATAAAATTTTGAATATATGAAATTAACTAATTAAATTTAGGATTTAAGATAAATAAAATGGTTTTAATTGTCCTAAAATGTTGTTATAATGATTAGGGGTGAATGAGATGGAAAAAATAGAACGTCAATTAAAAATTTTAAAACTTATTGAAGACTCTAAAGAACCATTAAGTGCAAGTACAATTGGAAAATTGCTGCATGTCAGTCGTCAATTAGTCGTAGGAGATGTAGCATTACTTAGAGCAAGTGGGCAAAACATTATCGCAACCCCTAGAGGTTATGTGAAAAATGAAAAAAGCGACGGCTTGTTATTTAAAATTGCGTGTAATCATACCTCAAAAGAGATGGAAGAAGAACTGAATACTATTATTGATGAAGGTGGCGAAGTAGTCGATGTGATTGTGGAGCACCCAATTTATGGGGAGTTAATCGGTAATTTACATTTATTATCAAGACGTGATGTGAAAAATTTTATTTCTAAAGTTGAAAGTGCCAATGCTTCAATGCTTTCTAGTTTATCTAACGGCATTCATTTACATACTATTAAATGTAAAGATGAAAAAACATTTCAGATAATTTTAAATCAGTTAAATGAAAAACATTTGTTGTATCAAAAAGAAGATTAGTCCGTTATGGACTTTTTTTAGTGAATGATCGATTGAAAAAAGAATGAAAGTATTGTAGAATACTCAATCAAAGGAGGGAAAAAGTATGGGTTCAAGATTTAAAAAGTTTTTATCTTACTATCGTCCTTATAAAGGATTGTTTTTAGCGGATATGATTTGTGCTTTTATTGCAGCAGGTGTGACACTTGTTTTTCCAATCATTACTCGCTATATTACAGGAACAGTATTAAACCAAGAACCGGTTGAATTTAGCACGATTTATAAACTGGGAATTTTTATGGTTGTATTAGTAATAGTGGAATATTTCTGTAATTATTTTATTGCCTATCAAGGTCATGTCATGGGGGCTAAAATGGAACGTGATTTGCGTTCAGAATTATTCGCACACTATCAAAAACTTTCGTTTAGTTTTTATGATGATCAAAAAACAGGACAATTGATGTCGCGTTTAACAAATGACTTATTTTCTTTAACGGAATTATATCACCATGGTCCGGAAGATATTATGATTTCGTTAGTCAAATTTATCGGGGCATTTATTATTTTATTATCCATTAATGTGAAATTGACTTTAATTGTTTTTGCATTTTTACCAGTAATGTTTATCTTTGCTTCTTATTTTAATAAGAAAATGAATATCGCTTTTACAAATAATAAACGAAAAATTGGAGATATTAATGCAAGAATTGAAGATAACTTATCAGGAATTCGTGTTGTGCAATCTTTTGCGAATGAAGAAAAAGAAAAAGATAAATTTGCTTATAATAATAATCAATATGTATTAAGTAAAAAGAATAGTTATTTTTACATGGCAGGATTTCATTCAGGACTTGGGGCATTTATTAGTTTAATTACCGTGGTAGTCGTGATTTTTGGGGCGATGTTAATTGCTAAAGAACAACTTACTACACCAGATATTATTGCATTTTTATTATATATTGGTAATTTAACAGATCCAATTAAAAAATTAATCAACTTCACAGAACAATTTCAAGAAGGGATTACCGGATTTAATCGTTTTATGGAAATGCTTGAAATTGAACCAGATATTCAAGATGCACCAAATGCTAAAGCATTAGAACATGTTCAAGGAGCAGTTAGTTTTGAAGATGTTGGTTTTAGATACAATGAAAAACTTGATGAGGTATTATCACATATTAATTTAAAAGTAAGTGCGGGCGAATATGTGGCATTAGTAGGAAGTTCAGGAGCTGGTAAAACAACAATTTGTAGTTTAATTCCTCGTTTCTATGAAGCAACATCAGGACGAATTTTAATTGACGATCAAGATATTAAAGATGTGACTTTAAAATCATTACGTCAAAATATTGGAATTGTGCAACAAGATGTTTATTTATTTGCGGGAACGATTATGGATAATATTCGTTATGGACGTCCTGATGCCACAGATGATGAAATTATCGAAGCTGCTAAAAATGCCAATGCCCATGATTTTATTATGGAATTACCTGATGGTTATAATACCGATTGTGGTCAACGAGGAGTTAAACTTTCAGGTGGACAAAAACAACGTTTATCTATTGCTCGTGTCTTCTTGAAAAATCCACCGATTTTGATTTTTGATGAAGCGACAAGTGCATTAGATAATGAAAGTGAAAAAGTGGTTCAAGAATCGTTAGAAAAATTAGCAGTTAATCGAACAACATTTGTGATTGCTCATCGTTTATCAACGATTAAAAATGCTAAACGTATCATTGTTTTAACGACAAATGGAATAGAAGAACAAGGAAACCATGAAGAATTATTAGCATTAAATGGAGAGTATGCAAAATTATACAATATGCAATTTAGAGCTTAAAAGAATACTTTAAGGTATTCTTTTAATATGAAAAGGAGAAAGTATGAAAGATATTTTATTTGATTTAGATGGAACAATTACTGATCCAATGTTAGGAATTACTAAATCAGTAGCGTATGCATTAAAATATTTTGAAATTGAAGTAAAGGATTTAAGAGATCTCATCCCCTTTATCGGACCACCTTTAGTGGACTCGTTTCAAGAGTTTTATCACTTCAACAAAGAACAAGCTAACATAGCAGTAGTCAAATATCGTGAATATTTTAAAGAGACTGGTATTTTTGAAAACGAACCTTATCAAGGAATTGAACAAATATTAAAATCATTAATTGAAAAAGGGTATCGTTTATCCATTGCTACTTCTAAACCTCATGTATTTGCTTCAAGAATTTTAGAACATTTTAATTTAATACACTATTTTTCAAATGTTTATGGAAGTGAATTAGATGGAACACGAAACGCTAAAGGAGAAGTTATTGCTTATGCATTAAATGATTTAAAATGTGATCCTAAAAAGACGATTATGGTAGGAGATCGTAAGCATGATGTGATTGGGGCACATAAAAATCATTTAAAATGTATTGGTGTTTTATATGGCTATGGTTCTTTAGAGGAGTTTGATAGTTGTCATGCAGATTATGTAGTTGATAGTGTAGAAGCACTTTATGAATTATTAATTTCACTAGATTAGGAGGCAAAGCCTCCTTTTTTTAACTTAATAAAATATCTAGTGCCATCATAATGACAAACCCAAGAATACAAGTAAACGACCCTAAAATTGAAGCATTATTTTTCTTAGATTCGGGAATTAACTCTTCCACAACGACAAATAACATTGCACCGGCAGCAAAAGCAAGGGTAAAAGGAAGTATTTCATTAAAAATAGAAGCGGCTAAGTATCCGATAATAGCGCTAGGAATTTCAACGATGGCAGAAAATTGACCATACATCATGGATTTAAACTTAGACATACCAGCATTTTTCATCGGTAAGGAAATGGCTAGACCTTCAGGTAAGTTTTGAATTCCAATGCCAATCGAAAGTATTAAAGCCGCAATTCGTGCTTCTGGTAAAGTATTTGCAAAAGCTACACCCACTGCAAGTCCTTCGGGAATATTGTGTAAAGTCATTGCAAACATTAATAAATTTGCACGAGTATGATGGGTAGGGTGTAACCCTTCTTTTTCATGTGTGATTAAATGTTCATGTGGTAAAAGATGATCTAACACGCCAACAAATCCTGCTCCTAACATAAAGACTAAAGGTAACAAGGCTAAATAAAATTTAGGTTGATTTTCTAATAGTGTAATAGCTGGAAGTAAAAGGGAAAAAAAAGTGGCAGCGATCATGATACCAGAAGAACTTCCTAAAGCAATTTCATTTAATTTTTTATTTTCATTTTTAATAAAATAGACTAATGTAGATCCAAGAGCAGTGAGCAACCAATTTAATGTAGAGCAAATAAAAACAACTACTAAGCTGGGTAAATTTAATATAAAATTCATAAAAACCTCCTCAACGATACTATATGTTGAACTTTAAAGTGTGTGACTTGTCGAGAATTTTAAAATATGATAAAATTAAGAAAAATATGACATAGAAAAAGAGGTGTGAAGTCATATGTCTAATATAACAATCGCAATGGAAAATTATCTTGAAATTATTTATGAATTTCAAAATGACGGTAAAAGAGCAAGAGTGAGTGAAATTGCCAAGAAAAAAAATGTGAGTAAAGCAAGTGTGAATAGTGCGATGAATGTACTTGCAGAATATGGACTTGTCATTAATGAAAAGTATCATGATATTGTATTAACTCCTAAAGGCGAAGAAATGGCGAAGTTTATTTGTGAAAAACATCGAGTGATTCAAATTTTATTTGAAGATGTATTAAATATTGCTCCCAAAGTGGCCGATGAAGATGCATGTTTAATTGAACATGTGATTAGTGATTACTCAGTGAGTAAGATTAAAGAGTTTTTAATCAATAATAATTATATGAAATAAAAAGAAACAAATAATTGTTTTACGGGCTAAAAAAAGAGATTTTATTCTACGGATTAGGGTAGTTTTAAAATCTCTTATTTTAATTACTCTTAACTAAGATTACAATTTGTTTCTTTTTTAATATCTAATATCTTCATACAACAATGTAATTAATACTGCTTTATTTGTTTCACAATCTTTTTTACGATCATAAGTTGGTAAAATTGAATATTCCACAACATCAAAACGTTTAACTTCTTCATCATAGATATAGTCTGCTTGTCTAAAGAATAACATTTCTTCTTGAGAAGTTAAAATGTTTCCGATTTCTTTATCTTTGTTGTAATACATTACTTTACCTTGATGACGTTCAATGAATTTATCTAAATGATCAGTAAGTTCGTCCATCATACGATCGTATAAATCACCACTATCTTCAGTTGGATATGGATCTTCAATTGCTTCAACATTTTGATTTGTTTCTACTTTGATTTTATACAACATCACTTCAATTAACTCAGTTAATTTTGTATAGTTAATTTTTTTAGATGCGTTTAATAAGTTTTCAAATAAATTAACTTTTGTAATATCATAACCGCTCATGTAAATATCATAGATTAAAAAAGTATTTGCTTTTAAATCTTGATTTAATGATGAGTATGTTTGGTATAATACTTCATAGAAATTAATATCTCTAATTTGTCCTTGTAAGGCTAAGAAATCTCTTTCACCCTCATTGTATTCACCTAATTTAATATTTGAACAAGCACGATAGTATTTAATCCATTGCATATTTCGATAATGCCATTTGTGAACAGATGCTAAAGCATTATTTGCAGTAGTGACGCATTCTTTATATTCTTTAAGTTCAAATAATACTTTTACTTTTTGACGATACCATCTTTCTAAATGACTTTCGCCTTCTTGATTACGTTCTTTAATTAAAAGAGGTTCACTTGAAAGTAATTTAGGATCAAGTAAATTTAATAATTCGTTGTATTTTTTATAATCAATAGGATTTTTTGAAGTAATATAACGAATCATTTTGTTGACAGTTGCTTCATATGGAGAGTATTTTTCTTGTTTACACATTTTTAAAATATCGTTTGCAAAACTAAAAAATAGATTTTCTTTTTCACCGATTTCATTAATTGGTAAATTGATATGTTTATTATAAAGGGCATAACCATATTGGTTAATGTACCCTTTTAAATGTGGACACATTGAATAAAAAGTACTTCCTACTTCAATTGCTTCGTCTAATTTCCCATCATTTTTTAATGTACGCACATAATCTGTGGCTTCATAATCATTAAAAGATGTCACATCTTCTTCAAATTTTTTTTCATAACCGTTTAAATCATTTTTTGCCATAATATAGTCCTCCTAATTGATATTATAACACTTAATAAACAATGAATGAAATAAAAAAATAAGGTAATAATAAAAATGTAAGTATTTCTTTAAAAAAATATTAATAAATATATAGGAGGTAGATATATATGGGGATTAATGAAGATCTTTTTGAGATAAGTAAATCCTTGTCACACATTAAAGCAACAGGTATGTATGATGTTGATAAATATTGTTGTTCCTTGTTGCATTTAACCAGTCAATTAGAATATTTTTATTGCAATTTAGTACCTAAAGGAACCGGCGATAGTTCGAGTACATTCTATCGTTTAAATCATCGTCCTAAAGTACATCAAATGGCTTATTTTAATATTGGTCGTGGATTTCCAAAGGAATTAATGGACGGACATTGGTGTTATATTTTAAAAGATTTAGGTTATAAAGCATTAGTGATTCCAAGTACATCGATTAAATCAAATTCAAAACCATGCCACCCACAATTTGAAATGGATATCGAAATTGATTATTATGGCAAACGTTTGAAAAGTCGTATTCAGTTAAGTGACATACGTTCAATTGATATGCAAAGATTGGATTTACGAAAACCTTTTTGTGATGTTTATACAGATCAAGAGTTAATATCTCAATTTGTGCGTGAAAATATATTTTAAAAATAAAAAAAGAAAATTTGTTGTTTGAGTTAAGCTTTAAAAGTGAAAGAGTATTAAATATTCTAATAAATAGTGTAAATGACTATAAAAATTGAATAGCAGACATGAAAAAGACAGTTGATTTAAAAATAAAAAATTGATTGTCTTTTTTGGTAATCAAATAATTAAGAGGTATTTTTGATTGGAAGAATTTAAAAATAAAAGATGTATTTTATAGAGAAGTTAAAACAACGGTATGAGTTTGTGCTACATAAGGATAATAATTAGAAGATCATAGGATAAATGATATAATGTGCATTTCATATTTGATTTACACGCACTATTTTAAGAAGTAAACTTTGCAAAAATGATTGATAACCAAACTTGGCAGAAAGAGAGGAAACTTTTATGAACAAAGAAGACGCTTTAGCAAAAATGGTTGGAGTATCTGGCAATACAATTAGTTCCATTGAAACAGGACAATTCAATCTCACTGCTAAACTTATCCTGATTTTGTGCATTGCACTTGATAAAAAACTTGAAGACTATTTTATTTTTAAAAGTGATTGATCCTACGATTGGACTAAAAAAACGGGAAATCAAAAAAATTGAAGTATAAGTGAAGTGATTACTTATATAAATGAAAATGGGAGATACACAGATGTTTGTGTTATCTCCCATAATGTTTTTCTATACTTGAATGTATTGTATTGGTATAAAAGTTAAAATAAGATGACCTGATTTGTAACAGAATGGTAATCTTTTTTGATGATGATATAAAATACGACAGAAAAACAGTCTAAAGGTGTTAAATAAGTTTGATATAATAGATTTTTACAATTTGATAAATATTACATCATCGTTGTGAGTTTTTTAAATTATGATTTATGGACAATTTTTTAGTGAACTGTTAAAGATAATCATGGTAATAATTTTACTTATAAGAAAATAGATTTTCGATTAATAAACCGTTAGGTATAAAAAAAGAGATTTTTATGCTATAGAATAAAATCATAGTAGTTTTAAAAATCTCTTTTGTATAATGAATATCGAATTATAAATTTAATAAACGTTTAGTATCTCTTGCAATCACTAATTCTTCATTAGTAGGAATGACATAAACTTTAACTTTTGATTCAGGTTTTGTAATTAAACGTTCACCTTCACCGTTTTCATTTGCATCGTCATCAATGACGATTCCTAATGCTTCACTTAATAAAGCGATGATATGTTTTCTAGCGAACCATGAATTTTCACCGATACCGGCAGTAAATGCGATTGCATCAACACCACCTAAGGCGATGAAGTAACGTCCAATATAGTTAATAACACGACGGTAGAAAATATCTAATGCTAATTGTGCTCTTTCGTTTCCGTTTAATGCTGCATTTTGAACATCTCTAAAGTCACTAGAAACACCAGAAACTCCTAATAATCCTGATTCTTTATTCAACATTGTAATAACTTCATGCATATTCATTCCAACTTCATCAATTAAAAAATCAATAACAGAAGGATCAACATCGCCTGAACGAGTTCCCATCATAATTCCCGCAAGTGGCGTAAATCCCATTGAAGTATTTTTAGACTTACCATCTAAAACAGCTGATAAACTTCCTCCAGCTCCTAAGTGTGCAACAATAATTTTTGAATGTTCAGGATTTCCTAAATGCTCAATTACACGATTTGAAACGTAGTAATGGCTTGTTCCATGGGCCCCGTATTTTCTGATTTTATAATCAGTGTAATATTTATATGGAATAGGATAAATATATGCACTTGGTTGAATTGTTTGGTGGAAAGCAGTATCAAACACTGCAACAGTTCCTGCATTTGGCATTGCTTCTTTAAAAGCATAGTAACCAGTTAGATGTGCAGGATTATGTAATGGAGCAAGCGTTTTTAATTCATCGATTTTAGCTGCTGTATCTTCATCAAAAATTGCTGATTCACTAAAGTATTCGCCACCATGAACTACACGATGCCCGACTCCTTTAATTTCATCTAATGAAGATACGATATTTTTAGAAATTAATGAATGTAATAATAAATCAACTGCTTCTTTATGATCTTTAATTGGTTGAGTAGTTACATCTTTATTACCATCATATTTAATTGTGAAAATTGCATCATCAAATCCAATTCTTTCAATGACACCAGAAGTAATTACAGATTCATCGTCCATTTCAAATAATTGAAATTTTAATGATGAACTTCCTGCATTTACAGAAATAATTTTTGCCATATGTACACCTCTTTTTAATTTTTTTACAATTTAATTATATGCTATATCTTGAAAAAACTCCATAGTTAATTGATATATTTTAAAAAAATTATTATCTTGCAAAAAAATTAGTAATGAGATATGATAAATATGAGCCGGGGGTGCGTTAGCTGAGAGAACTTTGTTCAACCCTTCGAATCTGATTCTGGATAATACCAGCGTAGAGAGAGCCAAAATAGAAAGATTTTTTGGCACTTTCATAAAAGTGCTTTTTTATTTTGTGTGGCTTATATTTTATAAAGGGAGGAAAGTATGAAAAATTCAAAGATTTTAACATTAGTTTTTATTGCATTATTTAGTGCAATTCAAATTGTATTAGAATTTACTAATCAATTTATTCCTAGTTTACCACAAGGAGGAAGTATTTCTTACTCAATTATTGCTATCTTTTTAGCTTCTTATTTATTAGGTGTGAAAGAAGGAATTTTAGTTGGATTTGTAAGCAGTATCTTACAATTTGCATTAGGAATGGCTTCATTTTATGGTTGGTGGTCCGTTTTATTAGATTATGTTCTGCCACTTTCTTTATGTGGAATGGCAGGGATGATTAAAAATATTAAATTTAAACAGATAGAATTACCTATTGGTGTGATTTTTGCGATGGTTTTAAAATTTATTCCTCATTACTTGTCAGGAGCTGTATTGTTTGGTGAATATGCTGGAGATCAAAATCCATATGTCTACTCATTGATTTATAATTTAAGTTATAATGTTCCTACTTTAATCGTTTGTTTTATTTTAGTAATGATTATTTATCCAAAATTAAATGCATTTTTTAAGAAGTTCGACAAATAATGCGTTAACGTTTCTATACATTAACTACTAGATTTTAAAGAGTAGAAAATTTATAATAGAAATATGGCAAAAATAAAAGCCATAGGCGAATAGTTTAGTTTTAATATAGAAAATTCAATTTCTCTTATCGGCAAAATAAATGATTAAAACTAAACTTTGTAAAAGTAACCCAAATGGGTTACTTTTTATTTGTGATGTAAGCGTTTTATCTTTTTTTAATTGGGGTTGATTACAAATGTGTATATACATAATTAATAAGTTCATAAGTCTCATAATAAAATTTATCAAATGTGGAAAAAAATGTCTAAATATGTTATAATTTAAAATATTGGTCATAAATGTGTATATATATTGTGGAGTTTACATATCCATGGAATTTGTTAAAATGGAAGATGGAGGTGACAGTATTTAAAGCTAAATCCACAAATTAATTCATATTATAAAATGTGAAGTGATATACAGGGGCAATATTTTTTACATTATAAAATGAATTAGGGGTTGAATTATAAAATGGACGAATATAATTTAGGGAGTTTAATTAGGGTTAATCGAATTTGTCAAAACATATCATGTCGCTCACTTGCTGAGATGTGTAAAATGCAAGCAAGTCAGTTAAGTAAAATTGAACGAGGGTTAGAAAAAGGGACTGATAAAGTTATTCAAAATATATTATCAGAATTGGATCTTGATATTGATTATGTTTTTGAAAATTCAAAGTTATTGCAATCTGAATTTAGAGATGTATATTTATCTATTGCTTATTGTAAAAATGATGCTGAAGAGCAATTAGCAGTTTTTAATCGTAAATACTTTTCTAAATTTGAATCGATTGAAGTAATTTTAGCGAATTATATTATTTTTTCTATGAAGAAAATCAATAAAATAAAGTTTTTGAATATGCATCATATTTTAAATGAATGTTTGAATAATATGACTATTTGGCAAAAGCAATTGTATTATGAATATTACGGTTATTATTTATATTGTCAAAACAACTATGAAGAAGCTAAAAAATACTATCAACTTGCTCTTAATTTGTGCATTGATGAATTAAATCGCTCAATGGTTTATTATCATATGGCTTTACTTTATGAAAAGCAAAATGATCTTGTGGAAGCATTTAGATATAACCAAAATGCGACAGAATTATTTAATAAAACAAAAAATATTAGACGAACAGTTCATACTGCTTCACAGTTAGGAACTTTGAATTGTCGTGTTGGAAAGTTTCAATTAGGCTTTGAAATTTTAATACAATGTATTGAAACAATGGAGTTGATTGGATATAAAGATCAACTTGATAATATTTATCGGAAGTTAATTTGGTATAATATTGTCAGTCACGATTATGCTAAAGCTTCATATTATTTAAATATTTCATATTCATATAATCAAGAAAATATTTACTATTATTTTTATGCGACTTGGGTATGTTATCAATTAGGAAATTATGAAAAAGCAATGCAATGTGCAAGTATTGCCAAAACATTAAACGGACCGACTTATATTAAAAAACTTGTAGAAGTGACAAGAAATATGATTGAAAATAAAGATTCGATAATTATTTTAGAGAAATTAGAGGCGTTGTACAGTAAAGTTGCTACTACAACTGCCTATACAATTCAGGAATTTGTTTTAGATTTAATTAATAGTGAATATTTGAAGTATAAAAATTATGAGAAACTTTATTATTATACAAACCAATTAGTTTTATTATACAGAAATAAAAATTTACTTTAAATCTTCTATCAGCAAAAAAATAATCCCAATGATGGGATTATTCAAACAAGTCTAAACGTTTTTTTAAAAGAGTTTTAGTTTCGTTTAATTTTTCAGCGGTTTCTGGTGTCACAGGATACCAGTTTTTTTCATACATCAATTCAAATAATTCATGTTGGGCTTCATATAACTCTTTTTGTAAGCTAATGAGTTTATTTTGGAGTGTTGAATGACTCGCTTCAATACAAAAGGTTGTATAGTAAGTAATAATACGTTTCATACTATCTAATGTGTCACAAGCAATGTCGTAGTCGTTAAATTGTGAATTAGCCATTGTCGATTTCCTCCTTTAATTGCATGAATTGTCCTTTTAAAAGATTTTTCAATGATTTTAAATACATACAAAGTTTTTCATCTTCGACCATTGGCTGATACAAATCAGCCTTTTTGTTTAAAACTGTTAAAAATAATGATAATTCATTAAACATTCCGTTATCTTTTGTTGAAATTTTTGTATTCATGATTGACCTCCTCAATATATTTTGGCGACTAATCATGATTTGATACTATTAATTAATAAAAAAAAAGTGTATAATAAATAAAGTATAGAAAGAAGGCTTTGTATGGGCGAACTTAAAATAGGGCAAGAGGTATTAATTCATAGTTATAAACATGATGGAAATATACATCGTAGCTGGGCAAAAGGGTTAGTTCTTGATGCAAATGATAATCACGTTATCGTGATCAATGTTAAAACGTTAGTGACTGAATCAGATGGCCGGGTTTGGTGTACAAGAGAGCCGGCAATTTGTTACTTTCCAAAGCATGAATGGTATAATGTAATTTGTATGATCCGGAATAATGGCGTATATTTTTATTGTAATATTGCTTCTCCAATTTTATATGATGGTGAGGCATTAAAGTATATAGATTATGATTTAGATTTAAAAGTATTTCCTGATTGTAAATATAAAATCTTAGATGAAGAAGAATATCGTCAACATAGTCAAAAAATGCATTATCCAAAAGAATTGGATATTATATTAAGAAAACAATTAGCTAAGTTGATTGAAATGGCAAAATATTCTAAAGGTCCTTTTCAACATGGTTTTAGTGAACATTGGTATCAAGTGTATCAGGAATTAAAACGAAATGAAAAGTAGATTTCTACTTTTTTTTGTTAAAGATAAAAAAAGAGGTGAATAAATGGAAAGTTTTATTGTAAGTAGTGTTGAACAAACACAAGAAATTGCTTTACTTATTGGGCAAAAAATTAAACCTAATAGTGTGATTACTTTAACCGGTGATTTAGGAGCAGGAAAAACAACATTTACTAAAGGACTAGCTCAAGGATTGGGAATTAAAGAAAGAATTAGCAGTCCAACTTTTACAATTTTAAAAATATATGAATCCGGTCGTTTGCCTTTATATCATTTTGATGCTTATCGCTTAGAAAACGGTTATGAAGATTTAGGATTTGAAGAATATATTGATGATCAAGGGGTAAGTGTCATAGAATGGCCAATTTACATGGAAGAAACACTTCCTAAAGAACGTTTAGAAATTGAAATTTTAAATATTGATGAACATACTCGTCAACTGATATTAAAACCTGAAGGACAAAAATACCATCAATTATGTAAGGAGGTTTTAGAATGTATGCAATTATAATGGATACCTCAAATCAGTATTTAACTGTCGGTTTATTTCAAGATGGTAAGTTACTATCTAAAAAACAAGTTAAAGCTTTACGTCAACAATCAGAATTAGCTATTCCTTATTTAGAAGAAATTTTATCTAACTTTAACCTTGAACTTAAAGATGTCGATGAAATGATTATTAGTATTGGACCGGGGTCTTATACCGGAGTTAGAATTGCAATGACAATTGCTAAAACATTGGCAGCAGTTTTGCCTATAAAAATCAAAGGAATTTCCTCTTTAGCGATGTTTGCAGGAAAACAAAAAGCAATTAGTATTATTGATGCAAGAAGTCATAAAGTATATGTGGGAATATATGAAAACGGTAAGGCTTTACAAGAGGATTGTTTAATGGATTTAGAGGAATTTAAAGCATTTTATAAACAACATGACGATTTTTTATTAGTTGGAGATGTAGAATTATTAGATCAACCGGCTAGACAAATCGACGTTTGTGAAAATCTATATCAACTTTCTTTAAATCAACCTTATATTGAAGATGTTGATGCTTTAGTTCCAACGTATATTAAAGATGTTGAGGTGAAAGCAAAATGCTCGAAAGATTAACACATCAAGATCTTGAAGAATTAGTAGATTTAGAAAAACGTGTGTTTGATCACCCATGGAAAAAAGAAGATTTTAGTTATGAAATTAATGATAATCCTTTTGCAAAGTATTATTGTATTCGTGTTAATCAAAAAATCATTGCTTATATTGGAACTTGGCTAAATGAAGATAGAGTTGAAATTACAAATGTAGGGGTGGATCCTAATTATCGTCGTTTAGGCTTTGGTAAGCAATTAGTTAGTGAATGTCTTGAGTTAATGAAAAATCAAGGTGGTAGGGTATTTACTTTAGAAGTAAGAGAAACTAATTTAGCGGCAATTGGGTTATATCAATATTTCGGCTTTGAAAAAGTGGCATTGCGTAAAAATTATTATACAGATACGCATGAAGATGCTTATTTAATGATGATGGAGGTGAAATAATGGCAATTATAATGGCAATTGAATCAAGTTGTGACGAAACAGCAATAGCGATTTTAAAAGATAAAAAAGAATTACTTGCCAATGTTGTTTCTTCGCAAATTGAAACACATCAATTATACGGGGGAGTTGTTCCTGAAATTGCAAGTCGTATGCATATTCAAAATATTAGTTATGTATTAAAAGAAGCATTAACAAAAGCAAGTTTAACGATGGATCAAATCGATGCTATCGCAGTGACACGTGGACCGGGGTTAGTGGGATCATTACATATTGGTATGCAATGTGCCAAAACTTTAGCGTTAGCCTATCATAAACCACTTATTGGCGTACACCATATTGCAGGACACATTTATGCCAACCAATTAGTCAGTGAAATGAAATTTCCGCTTTTAACATTAGTTGTTTCAGGCGGACATACAGAACTTGTCTATATGAAAAATCATTTAGATTTTGAAGTGATCGGTTCGACTTTAGATGATGCCATCGGTGAAGCCTATGATAAAGTTGGACGTGTGATTGAAGTAAGTTATCCTGGTGGACCTGAAATTGATCGTTTAGCAAAATTAGGCAAACCAAGTTATCCTTTACCTAAACCAAAAGATGATGATAGTTTTGATTTTTCATTCAGTGGGTTAAAATCAGCAGTGATTAATCTAGTTCATAAATATCATCAAAGAAATGAAGAAATTGATAAAGCGGATTTAGCATGTTCTTTTCAAAATGTAGCATTAGGTGTATTAGTGGAAAAAACCATTAAATCCGCAAAATATTATAACGTTAAACAAGTGATGATTGCAGGAGGAGTGAGTGCTAATTCTAAATTACGAGAGGACTTAATCAAAGCTTGTCAAGATCATCACTTAGATTTAGTATTACCACCATTATGGTGTTGTACTGATAATGCAGCCATGATTGCGATGGCAGGAAGTTTTATGTATGATTTAAAAGAATTTAGTTCTTTGGATTTAGGGGTAAAACCAAATATAGAATTATAGGAGGGGCTTATGGAAAAAAGATTACCAAAGATTTCAAAGGCAACGATGTCAAGATATCCAATTTATTTAAAAGCATTGCGTAAAATGCAACATGAGGGTAAAGAAGTGTTTCTCTCAAGTGAATTGTATGAAGCAACCGGTATCAAAGACACCACTATTCGTCGTGATTTTACTTACCTTTCAAATACAGAAACCATTGGTCGAAGAGGCAACGGATACGACGTTAAACATTTAATAGACATTTTTAATGAAGTGTTAGGACTAGGATTACATGAACCGATTATTTTAATTGGGGTGGGTAATTTAGGAAGTGCAATTTTAAAATATAATCGTTGGCAATATACAGTGGGGCGTATTGTTTGTGGTTTTGATAAAGATGCCAATAAAGTCGGTGAACAATTTGGGGTTAAACTTTATAGCATTGATGATTTAGAAAAATACTGTCCTAAAGATTGTAATATCGCAATCCTTGCAATTTCTGAACAAGTTCAAGAAACAGTAGATCGTTTAATGGATTTAGGAATTAAAGGAATTGTAGATTTTACACATACACATTTTACTGTTAAACCAGGAGTAGAAGTTCAAACAGTTGATGTAGTTGTAGCTATTCAAGAATTAGTGATTAAAATGCATTTAAATGATGATTTCGAATAAAATGTATTGAAAAAAATTAAAAAAAATGTTAATAATATATCTACAAGTGATGATTTGAGCGCATACATCTAATCAGTCATTAGCGAGTTTTGGAGGGTGAAAGCAAAACAAACCAGATGATATGTAACACTCAATGAACTAGATAGGAGAAATTAGAGTAGACTATCTCGCTAGCAGCGTTAAAACAAACCAAGTGCATCAAATAAGATTTGATGAAAAAGGATGGTACCGCGCATAGTCGTTCCTTATTGGAAACGACTTTTTTATTATAAAAGGAGGGTTAAAGATGTTTGAATTTGAAACAATCAGAGAATTATACGAAATGGTACTAAGTGGCAGTCTTGAAGAAAAAGAAGCATTAGCTTATGTTGAACTTGAAGGTTGGGTACGAACAAATCGTGACAGTGGTAAGTTAGGATTTATTGCATTAAACGATGGAACTTATTTTAAAAATGCACAAATCGTTTATTTAGAAGAAAATCTTAAAAACTTTGAAGAAGTTCGTAAAGTTAAAACCGGTACAGCTTTAAAAGTTTTAGGAAAGTTTAAATTAACACCTGAAAGTAAACAACCTTTTGAAATTGAAGCAACAGAAGTCGTCATTGAAGGAAATTGTGATGAAGATTATCCACTTCAAAAGAAACGTCATACATTAGAGTATTTAAGAGAAATTCCTCATTTAAGACCTCGTACAAATACTTTTATGGCAGTGTTTAGAATTCGTTCTTTATTAGCTATGGCAATCCATGAATTTTTCCAAAATCAAGGTTTTGTTTACATTCATGCACCAATTATTACAGGAAATGATGCTGAAGGGGCTGGGGAAACTTTCACAGTCACTACACGTAGTGATGATAAATATGATGAAGATTTCTTTGGAAAACATGCTTCATTAACTGTTTCAGGGCAATTACATGTTGAATCTTTTGCTTTGGCGTTTAGAGATGTTTATACATTTGGACCAACATTTAGAGCAGAAAATTCAAATACCGGACGTCATGCAAGTGAGTTTTGGATGATTGAGCCTGAAATTGCTTTTGCTGATTTAGAAGATGACATGGATTTGATTGAAGATATGGTTAAATACTGTATTCAATATGTGTTAGATAATGGACCAGCAGAAATGGAATTTTTAAATCAATTTGTTGATAAAGGATTACTAGATCGTTTAAATCATGTATTAAATTCAGAATTTAAACGCTTAGATTATACAAAAGCTATCGATTTATTATTGGCTTCAAATAAAAAATTTGAATTCCCGGTTGAATGGGGAATCGATTTAGCGAGTGAACATGAAATTTATTTATGTGAAGAAGTTGTTAAAGGACCGGTATTTTTAACAAATTATCCTAAAGATATCAAAGCTTTTTATATGCGTTTAAATGACGATCAAAAAACTGTAGCAGCTTGTGACTTATTAGTTCCTGGAATTGGAGAATTAGTAGGTGGAAGTCAAAGAGAAGAACGTTATGACCTATTAGAAAAACGCATGCAAGAATTAGGAATTGATCAAGAGAGTTTACAATGGTATCTTGATTTAAGACGTTATGGTGGAGTGAACCATGCAGGTTTTGGTTTAGGATTTGAACGTTTGGTAATGTATATTACAGGTATTTCTAATATTAGAGACGTATTACCTTATCCACGTACACCAAGAAATTTAAAATTTTAACAGTTATTTAGAGGGGTTTTATTTGGCAATAGGTAATCAATATAAGAGATTTTTAAACTACAGTCATTTAAAAATCTCTTTTTTAGAACCTATTTTTAAAATTAAGGGGAAGCTTATGAAAACAATATTTATTAATGGAAACATCTTCACAGTGACACATGGCTTTTTAGAGGCAATGGTCATTGAAGATGAAAAATTTATCTATGTAGGTAACAATTTAGTTGCATTAACCTATCAACACGGTAATTATAAAATAGTGGATTTAGAAGATTGCTTTGTGACTGCGGGATTTAATGATAGCCATATGCATGTGTTAAATTATGGGAATACATTACAAATGGCAATGCTTACCAATCACACTTCTTCAATTCAAGAAGTGAAACGTTATTTAAAACATTATATTAATCAAAAACAAGTTAGTGAAGGTCAGTGGATTAAAGCAAGAGGCTGGAATCATGATTATTTTGAAGATGAAAAACGATTTTTAAATCGATATGATTTAGATGAAGTTTCTTTAACTCATCCGATTATTGCGACACGTGCTTGTGGTCATGTTGCTGTGTGTAATAGTAAAGCCATCGAACTTTTAAAATTAGAGGGTTTACATTCAATTGACGGTGGTGAAATTGAGCGTGATGAAAACGGAATTTTAACTGGTGTGTTTAAAGAAAATGCAATTGAATTAATCAAGTTACCACTACCTAATGTTGAACAGATTAAAACAATGTTGCTTACTGCTTGTCAGTCTTTAAATTCATATGGGATTACTTCCGCGCAAACTGATGATTTTAGTACGTTTGAAAATTATCAAGATATTATTAAGGCTTATCAAGAGTTAGAACAAGAAAATCGATTAACAGTTAAAATTTATGAGCAAGTCTATTTACCGACAAAACAAGCAATTGATGAATTTTTAAGTTTAGGATTTAATACCGGAAGTGGAACTGAGATGTTTAGAATTGGACCGTTAAAACTATTAACAGATGGTTCGTTAGGGGCTAGAACTGCCCATTTATCAATGCCTTATGAAGATGATTTAATGACCTCAGGTATTCCAATCTATACACTTGATCAACTTAAAGAAATAGTCAGTTATGCTAATCAAAAAGATATGCAAATTGCAATTCACGCTATTGGCGATCAGGCGATTGAAAATGTGATTAATGCCTATGATTATGCTTTAAAAGTATGTCCTAAAGTAGAACATCGTCATGGCATTGTTCATGTGCAAATTACACGTAAAGATTTGTTAGAAAAAATACGCAAATTAAAGTTATATACATACATTCAATCTATTTTCTTAGATTATGATATTAACATCGTTCATTCACGTTTAGGAAAGCGAGCAAATGATACTTATGCATTTAAAACTCTATTTGAAACAGGTCATGCTTCAAATGGTTCAGATGCACCGGTTGAATTACCTGATGTTTTAAAAGGGATACAATGTGCGATTACACGAAAATCAATTAATGGTAAAGAACAGTTTATTTTATCAGAGTCACTAAATCGTGAAGAAGCAATTGTATCATTTACATTAAAAGGGGCATATGCTTCGTTTGAAGAAAATATTAAAGGAAGTATTGAAGTCGGAAAAAAAGCGGATTTTGTTGTTTTAGATCAAAGTCCATTTTATGTTCATGCCAGTCAAATTAAAGATATTCAAGTGTTAAAAACATATATAAATGGAAAACTAGTTTATTCAAAAAAATAATTAATGCCAAAAAGCTTATCTATGAAAGTAGATAGGTTTTTTAATAGGGAGTGCATGTCATAAATTCAGTTGGAGATAAACCAACCACAGGCATTTACCACCAAGTATAGTGAACCACAAGCTATATGGGGGAAGGGAGTGGTGTAACAATTCTTTTGCGCGTACAAACAAAAACTTGATGAGATTAAATGGTAGATAAGGTGGGTTACAAACCGTAAACGTAAAATCATTTAGTTCTTTTCTAAGTCATGCTAATAGCTTTTTTTAATACATCTAAAGTATCGTGAATATCATTTAATTCTTTTTTAAGCCTAGTTATTTTTTTAGCTTCATTACTAGAATAATTACTACTTCCTCTTGATTTTATTGTACCGTTGCTATTGTTAGCTTCTTTAAGCCATTTATGAACTGTACTATTAGCAACACTGAACTTTTTAGCAATAGCTAATTTAGATTCATCTAGATGATCCAATAAATATTGAACAACTCCCTGCTTAAATTCATCAGTAAATGCAAGTTTGGTCATAAATAACTCCTTTTCTTTATCATGCTAATAATCTATGACACTATACTATAAGATGATTTAATCCTTATATTTAATTGGTACAGGTTTTATTCTAGTATCAGTTATAATATGGATATGAAGAAAACGACAAATTTGAAAGTGTTAATAATTTTCAAACAGCCTCATTGCATGGAAATGACAAATAGACTATTCTTAAAGTAGGAGGTGGCATAAATGGCAAATGAAGAAAAAAAGATTTTAATGCTATGTTGCATGATAGTAAGGATATGCCAAAATTTCAAATTATCACAGACCAGAAAAGTATTGAGAAATATGGTGAAAACAAAATGTATTTTGCTCCCCCGATTGACTATGACAAAGTAATGAAAAAAATTCCGTATGGTAAGGTAATTACGGTTGGAAAAATACGAAAACACTTTGCAAAATTAAGCGGTGCTGATTTTACAGAACCAATTACAGCAGGTGTATTTGTTACTATTGTAGCGTGGGCGAGTTATCAGCGTTTCGAAGATGAAACACCCTATTGGAGAACATTAAAAGCAAACGGAGAATTAAATGCTAAATATCCAAAATGGTATTGAAGCACAGAAAGAAAAATTAGAAGCAGAGGGACATACCATTATTCAAAAGGGGCGTAAAAATATACGATACTATGTAAAGGACTATGAAAATTCT
>JAGZJH010000065.1 GCA_018365815.1 Erysipelotrichaceae bacterium | reverse complement strand
GTTTATATAAAATTGAACGTTTGAATATTGAAATAGAACATTCTAAAATTAAAGAAGATTTATATCATACAGCGACAATGATTAAATTTATTATCCAAATTGTTGAACAGTATCCACATAAAATTGAAAAATTATCAAAACTTGAAAATTTTTATTTGCCTACATTAATTTCGATTTTAGAAAATTATACTCGATTACTAAAAACTAATCGCTATGATAAAGATTTTGATGAAGTAGAAGCAAAATTGATCAAGACAATTTATTTAGTCAATGAAGCGTTAACGAATTTGTCTGAGACATTATGTGATGATGAAATTCTTGATTTATCTTCTGATATGTCGGTTTTAGAAACAATGCTTAAACGTGATGGATTAGTTAAAGAAGGAACTTTAGATGAGTTTAAAAAGTAGGTGAGAATGATGAAAAAACAATCAAATGATATTATTGATGATTTAGTAAAATTAGTCGATCAAACAAGTACAGGAGTTAGTCATAGTATTGATGAGTCACTTAGAAAAAACGGATATGATAATATTGGTGATTTCGTTTCAGAAGGTGTCAATAGTCTTTTTAGTAGCCGTAAAAGTGAAAAGCCTTATTCTACACATAGTTTTACTGATTTTGATTCACGTTATACATATTTAATTGAAGCTTTATCTCATATTGAATACGAAAGAAAATATCGCGGTGTTTATAAAGAGGGACATGAACAAATTATTCAACTGTTTTTAGAACGTTTATATCGTCATGATGTTGATTTATTAACAATTGAAAAAGAACTTAAGTTAGAAGTTCGTAGTTTGAAAAGTCAAATTAAAACTGTTAAAAACAAGTTTAAAGAAGGTCAATTAGATGCTTTTAATTTAATTTTAAAAGAACTACGTTATTCTAAAAAGAAGTTGATGCGTAAGGTTGAAATGGAATTAATAAAAAAATAAATTTAGTGTTTACTTTTTGGCGAAATTATAGTATAATTAATTTTGCTGAAATATGGCGATTGTGGTGAAGTGGTTAACACACCAGATTGTGGCTCTGGCATGCGTGGGTTCGATCCCCATCAATCGCCCCAGATAAATAAATTAACGACCTAATTGGTCGTTTTTTTATTATTATAATGTTATAATATAAAAAAGAAAAAGAGGGAAGAATATGAATGATTTTAAAGAACAGTTTATAGAAATATATCAAAAATATATTAAAAGACCGGGAAGTGAAAAGTTGTTAGAATTTCTATTATCTTCACATTCTGATTTTTTTCAAGCACCAGCAAGTACGCGTTATCATGGTAATTATCCTGGAGGATTAGTCGAACATAGTTTAAATGTTTATGAATGTTTAAAAGATTATCTTAATCGGCCAAGAGTAAAAAATACATATGGTTTAAATTATAGTGAAGAAAGCATTGCGATTGTGGCTTTGCTACATGATGTTTGTAAAATTAATTGTTACAAAAAAGGATTTAGAAACGTTAAAGATGAAAACGGTAAATGGCAACAAGTTCCAAGTTATGATTATGAAGATTCAATTCCTTATGGTCATGGTGAAAAATCAGTCTATATCATTACCGGTTATATGCGTTTAAGTCGTGAGGAAGCTTTTGCAATTCGCTATCATATGGGATTTTCCGGAAACGAAGATGCACGTAATGTAGGGGCTTCTTTTGAAATGTTTCCGTTATCATTTGCGTTATCAACTGCCGATATGGAAGCAACTTATTTAATCGAAGGAAAAAAGTAATATAAAAAAGGTAGTTAATATGAAAAAAATTAAAACGTCAATTTTATTTTGGACTTTTATTTTTACTTTAGTGATGGTGATACTATCATTGTGTTTAAAAATAACGAATTTAACTTTTTTAAATTGGGTAAAAACTATGACTATAATTATTATTTTTATTGGCTTAGTTATGGGGACAATTCAATCTGTAAAACAAAAAGTCTTACGTAATATTTTAATCGTTGCTGAGATTATTATTTTTACTATTGTAATTTTTTGTAATATGATGTTTATAGATCGTGAAAAGATTGTTTTTAAAGATAAATGTTATATGGTTCAAAGAACACATAGCTTTTTACTTTCTAATTATATTGATTATTATGATTGTCAAAATATCTTTATAAGAAATACTAAGGCTAGTATTCATGAAGTATATAATAATACTTTATCTGAATATTTATATACAATTTACTATGATCGTAAAGGGAATATTATCAATAAAACTGTTGAAAAATAAAAGATGTTAATTTTCATTGCTTCTCTATATTACGTTTAAAAACTATAATGGATTTAAGTAGGAGGAGGGTAATAATGATTGGTGAAAATATTAAAAAGTATCGTCAACAAAAAGGGCTATCACAAGAAGAATTGGCAATGAAATTAAATGTCGTTAGGCAAACAGTATCAAAATATGAAAAAGGTTTATCTGTTCCTGATGCGAATATTTTAATCAAACTTTCTGAAATTTTAGAAGTCAGTGTGTATATTTTGTTGTCAATTGAAGAAGATCATGTTAATGATTTACAACAATGTTTAAATGATTATCAAGAACAAATTTCAAAAAATCAACAAATCAATCAAGTTCGTCAAATAATTATTTTCTTTTCATTTTTAGCATTGTTTTTTTCATTATGTATTCAAAATCAATTAGTGTTAATTATTTTAACTACAATTTGTTTACTTTATGCTATTTACCAATTATACACACATTTAGAGTTGTTGAGTGCTCAGCCTATTACTATAAAATCATTAAAAGTACTTAAAATAACGACAATTTTTGATGTAGTATTATTTATAGGTGTTATTGTATTGGCAATTTTAAAAGAAAGTGGTATTATAAAAATCACCTTGTTTGAAGAAAAGTGGTTAGCTGTGATGATTATAAGTAGTGTGATGATCTTTTCTGGCTTAGTAGCTACAAAACTTCCTTTTTCAAGACATACGGGTTTACGTTTACCTTGGAATGTTTGTGATGAAAGATGTTGGAATGTGACGCATCAAGTTTTAAGAATTACTTCTTTTGTTAGTGTAATTTTCTATATCATATTTACGATATGTATTGAAAATTTTGAATGGGCAACGTTAATGGCAATGATGATTTGGTTAGGAATACCAGCTACGATATCATTTATCTATTTTTTAAAAAATTGAGTTAAATATTTTGTGTAATAAAAAAGAGGCAATAATCAAAATGAATCTTCATTATTTGGGTGTCCAAATTATAAGGGTCATTTCATCAGTTGCCTCTTTATTTTATTATTCAAATAAACTTAACATTTCTTCTTTTGATAGTTTTGAGATAAAAGTTTCACCTGGTTTAATAATTGAATCAATTAATTCAAGTTTACGTTGTTGTAATTCGTAGATTTTTTCTTCAATTGTTCCTTTGGCGATCAGTTTAATCACTTGAACATTACGGGTTTGTCCAATACGATAAGCACGATCTGTGGCTTGCTGTTCAACGGCAGGGTTCCACCAAGGATCGACGTGAATGACCATGTTTGCACCGGTTAAATTTAAACCGGTTCCACCTGCTTTTAATGAAACTAAAAAGATCAACGATTCCCCTTCATTAAATTCACGAACAACTTTTTGACGTGTTTCCATGGGTGTAATACCATCTAAATAACCATAACTTATTTCTTTAAGTTTGAGTTGTTCTTCAATTAAATGAAGCATAGAAGTAAATTGAGAGAAAATTAAAATCTTGTGATTAGATTCAATCGCATCATCGATGATTTCATTTAATGCTTCGATTTTACCACTTGTTCCATAGTAATTGTCTAAAAATAAAGAAGGGTGATTACATAATTGTCGTAATCTTGTTAAAGCGGCGAGAATTTGAATTTGACTTTTTTCATAGCCGTTTTTATTGACTTCATTGGCAATATTTTGTTGGGTTTCTTGTAATAAAGCTAAATATAATTCTTTTTGTTTTGGAGATAAATCAATTAAATATTTGGTTTCAATTTTATCTGGTAGTTCTTTAAGTACATCATTTTTCATACGACGTAAAATGAAAGGTTGAATACGTTTCATTAATTTTTTATGTGTTTTTTTATCTTGATCTTTAATAATAGGTAATTCATACATTTCCTTAAACTTATAATGTGTTAATAACAACCCTGGCATTATAAAATCAAAAATAGACCATAATTCTGATAAAGAATTTTCAATTGGAGTTCCTGTTAATGCAAATCGTGTATGTGCTTTAATTAATTTTACACTTTTAGCATTAAGTGAATCCGCGTTTTTAATATATTGTGCTTCATCTAAGAAACAATGATTAAATTCAATGTTTTGGTAAAGTTGTATATCTTTTTTAACTAATGGATAACTTGTAATAACAACTTGATATGAAGAAATGTTTTCAATTAAGTTTTTACGTTCATTCACACTTCCGGAGATGATTAAATATTTTAAATCAGGATTAAATTTCTTGATTTCATCTTCCCAGTTATAAACTAAAGAAGTCGGGCAGATAACAAGATTAGGTAAAGTAGAATGTTTACAACTTTCACTTAAAAAAGCAATGGTTTGTAAAGTTTTTCCTAGCCCCATATCATCAGCTAAAATTCCTCCTAAATGGTAATGACTTAACGTTTTTAGCCAATTTAATCCAACAATTTGATAATCTCGTAAAGGAATTTTCATATTTGAATATGAAGTGTAAGTTAATTTTTCTTTATGAATAATTTCATCAATAATCTTTTTAAAGTATAAATCATTTTGATCATCAATATCCATGTTTTGATTTAAAAATAACGCTTGTCCTAAAGTTAAAGTAAGTTCAGGAGATTTTAAACTGTCAACATCAATGTTTAAATAATCTAAAGTATCGATTAATTCTAGAGTCTTTTTGTCATCTAAAGAAATGAAACTTCCATCAATTAAACGATAATATTTTTGTTTCAATTTATAACTTTTTAAAATTT
>JAGZJH010000016.1 GCA_018365815.1 Erysipelotrichaceae bacterium | reverse complement strand
TGGTGTTTTTCCTAATAATATACAAATTATTTTAAACTACTATTTTAAATACTTTATTACAACGCGTAATTTTTTATTTTTTGGTCTATTTTATGTGGTGTTTGGTTATTACATTAGTTTTAAACAAAAAATATATGTTTCACAAAGTTTTTTGAAACATTAATACTTCAATCATATTATCGTTTAAATAGTAACATATTATTATCATGTATCCTTTTAGTTTATTATTTATTTGTCACATTGATTTTTAGTCCATCATTTATTCACGAAAAATTCAAATATTCCTTAAGGTTGTTATCGAAATATTATTATTTAATTCACCCTTTTGTAATTATGGTGGTACAACATTTTTTGAGTGATTTAAAAGGTTTTTTAGCGATTGTTTTAGTGCTAGTTTTAACGCATTTATTAACATTAATGATTATTAAAATTAAAGAAAAATATCCGCGTTTATCTTTATAGTATGTTTTTAAAAAAATAGTCTATCCTAAATAGGGTGATAAAAATGAATGAAACTAAAAAACGTAAAGTTGTTTTAGTCGGTGTTGGGTTTGTGGGAATGTCGATGGCATTTTCGTTATTTAATACCGGTGGGATTGATGAGTTGGTATTAATTGATATTGATCAAAACAAGGCAACTGGCGAAGCGATGGATTTAAATCACGGGTTACCTTATAGTCAACATTATATGGAGATTAAAACCGGTGATTATAAGGATTGTCAAGATGCTGATGTGGTAGTAATTAGTGCAGGGGCAAATCAAAAGCCTGGTCAATCACGTTTAGAACTGACAAAGATTAACGCTAAAATTATGGTTGATATTACAAATAATATCATGGCAAGTGGTTTTGATGGTATTATTGTTGTGGCAAGTAATCCAGTAGATTTAATGAGTTACATTGTTTATAAAACTTCATCATTGCCATCTCATAAAGTCATTGGAACAGGAACTTTATTAGATAGTGCAAGGTTGAAGTATTATTTAGGAGAGTATCTTCAAATCAGTTCTAAAAATATTCATGCTTATATTTTAGGAGAACATGGGGATTCATCATTTGTTCCGTGGATGAATTGCATGGTAGGGTGTAAAAGTTTATTAGAATATGTCGTTGAAAAGGATTATGATATGAACTATTTACAAAACATTTACCAAGATGTTAAAATGGCGGCAAATGAAATCATTGAAAAAAAACAAGCTACTTATTATGGTATTGGATTAGCTCTAAATCGTTTATTACAAGCCATTTTTAATGATGAGAATGTCGTTTTATGTGTCTCATGTTTACAAAACGGAGAGTATCAACAAAAGGATTTATATATCGGGGTTCCAGCAATTATTAATCGACAAGGAATTAGGGAGATTATTCGTTTAGAGTTAAATGATAATGATCAAAATAAGTTTAATAAAAGTGCTAATACTTTAAAAGAAAATTTAAATACTTATTTTCTTTAAAGTGCTTAGCACTTTTTTTGTTATTTACGCTTTAATTTAACGATGGATTCAATGTGTTTAGTTTGTGGAAATAAGTCAACTAAATACATTTTGTTTGTATAATAACCAATTTTTTCAAATTGTTGTAAATCTCGCACTTGAGTTGAAGGATCACATGAAATATAAACAATAGTTTTTGGTTTTAGTGAAGCGATTGCATTGATGAATGTTTGATCAGTGCCACTTCGAGGAGGATCCATCATCACAACATCAATTTTAGCATTTTGTTTAGCCAGTTCCATCATAAAATGAGAAGCATCATCATTGACAAATTGAATATTTTTAATTTGGTTGTTTTTAGCATTGGTCATTGCATCTTTAATGGCATCTTTATTCAATTCAACCCCAATGACTTGTTTTACTTTTTTAGCAGCCACCAGTCCAATAGTTCCGATACCACAATAAGTATCAATTAGTGTTTCATTTCCTGTTAAATTTAATAAATCTAAGGCTTGATGATATAAGACTTCACATTGATCGTGGTTAATTTGATAAAATGATTTAGGTGAGATTTTAAATTTTAAACCACATAAAATATCTTCAATATAGCCTTTTCCGTAAATGACTTTTTCATCATTTCCTAAAACAATACTTGTTTTGCGTGTGTTTTGATTTAGGATAATTGTTTTGATAGAAGGAAAGGTTTGGGTTAACTCTTTAACAAATTGTTTTGAACCCGGAAATATTAAAGAAGTGACCACTAAGACGACCATTGTTTGGTTAGTATTTACAGCACGACGAATATAAACATGTCTTAAAAATCCTTTTCGTTTATCTTCGTGGTAAATTTGAATACGATATTTTTTAAGCATGGAAGTGATTTTTTGAATAATTAAATCACTTTCTTGATCATGAAGTAAGCATTGTTGGTAAGGGATAATACGATGAGAGTTTTCTTCGTAAAAACCAGGTTGATTGGCTAAATTAAATCCTACCATCACTTTATTACGATAGTGATAGGGACTTGATTTTTGAATAACATCTTGAACTTTGATGTGTTTTAAATTTGCTTTTTGACATAAGTTAATACAGTATTCTTTTTTGATTTGACATTGTTTGTGATAATCTTCATTTAAGTATGTGCAACTGCCACATTGTTTAAAAATCGGACATTTTTGGTTCATTGATTTTCTCTCCTTTAGTGATAATTTCTTTGCCGCCAACAATCATTAGAACGGTTATTTCCATTATCCATGATGATACAATTGACGTCTTGGATGTTTAATTCTTTTAAAATGGTTAAGCGTTTATGACCGTCGATACATTCATATTTATTTTGTTTGGTGATAACTTTAATTGGAAAGGACAATCCAATTTTTTGAATACTGTTTTTTAAAATAGGGGGATATTTTGAAGGTTGGTATTCAATTAAATCTATTTTCACTTTAACAATTCTCATAATAACTCCTTTAAAAAACGAACTTATCTCATATTATAGCATAAATATAGTTGAGGAGATGAAATTTAATGAATAATTTTGATTATAGTCAAGAGATGTATGAAGATGTAGCGAATTATTATGATGATTCAATGGCGGAAGAAAGTGCTTTGATTATTGGACCCCGTCCACCATTTTGGTGGAATCCAAGACCGCCAATGTGGGGGCCTCGACCACCATTTTGGGGACCGATGTATCCGCCGTTTTGGGGACCGAGGCCACCGATGTGGGGATCGCGTCCGCCCCAAGGACCAAGACCACCTCGTCCCAGACCATACTAAAAATAATCAACATAAAACTCTTTTGTAGGGTTTTATGTTTTTTTATGGGGAAATTGCAAGGGTTAATGTACTTTATTGATAAAATATATGATAAAATAAATAAAGTAGGAGAAAACTTTATGCGAATTATTATAGCACCGGCAAAAAAAATGAAGGATGAACCAACATTTATGGAAATTGAAGGATTACCGGTTTATCTTGATTGTAGCCAAAAATTATTGAACCATTTAAAAAAATTAAATCTTTCACAACTTCAACAATTATTAAAATGCAATCAAGAGATTGCAAAAGCGACTTATAAACAATATCAAGCTATGGATTTAAACCATGCTAAAATACCTGCTTTATTAGCTTATGATGGTATTATGTATCACTATCTAGCAGCTAACATATTTGAATATCAAGATTTTAACTATGTACAAGCGCATTTAAGAATTTTATCGGGGTTTTATGGTGTTTTAAAGCCATTAGATGGTGTTTGTCCTTATCGATTAGAATTAAATAATCCATTTAAAACTGATTTTTGTAGTAGTTTATATGATTTTTGGAAAGATTTAATTTACCAAGAAGTCATTAAAGATGAAACAATTATTTTAGATTTAGGAAGTGTGCAGTATAGTAAAATAATTAAAAAATATTTAACACCCAAAATTAAATATGTTAAATGTTTTTTTAAAGAAGAACTTGAAGACGGATTTAAAGAAAAGGGGGTTTATGTGAAAATGGCAAGAGGTGAAATGGTACATTATTTAGTTAAAACTAAAGCTACGACACTTGAACAGGTGAAATCATTTACCGGATTAGGCTATCACTTCAATCCACAACTTTCAAACAAAGTTGAATACATTTTCACAAGAAAGCAAAGAAATGATGAAATTTAGATTAGAGAACGATCAAAGTGAACCGGTGATTACGGCATTTAAAAATATTAATGATGAATACCATGAAAGAGAGTGGGTTAAATTACCTGAAATTGCAGTTATTTATTGTTTTGGTTATGGTATGGAAGCGTTAAAACAAAATTATGAAACAGAAGTTTTATGTTCAAAACTTCCTAGATTTTTAAGTGGAACAGAAGTTTTAACCATAAAACAATATCCTCATATTTGCTTTGTTCATGGGGGTGCAGGAGCACCAAAGATGGCAGATACAGTGGAAACGTTAATTACTTTAGGTGTTAAAAAGATGTATTTATTTGGCTTATGTGGAAGTTTTGTAGATACGACAAAAATTGGAGACGTGATTGTTGTGGAGGAAGGAAAAATAGAAGAAGGGACATCTTTTCATTATGTCAAAGAGACAGATTTTGTAAGTCCAATTCACCATGAGTGTCAAAAGAGTTATGAATTGTTAAAACAAGATCATAGAGTAAGATTATCTAAAATTGTTTCATGTGATGCCATTTATCGTCAAACTTTTAATAAAGAGGCTTATTGGCGTAGTTTAGGGTTAGTTGGAGTAGATATGGAAACAACGACTTTTTATACGGTGAATAATTATTATAATATACCTTGCATAGCAATTATGATGGTATCCGATTTACATCCATTAAATCAAAATCAAGATTGGCAATTTGGAGATAATGATTTTAAAAATAAACGTATTAATTTTTGTAAAACCAGTGTGCAATTAGTAGTGGCTTTAAATTCTTATAAAGCAAAGTAGGAGATAGAATTATGGGATAAATAAAACAATTTGATTAGGCACATAGGTCTTTATATGAAGATATTTTAGAATATATTGAACTAACTTGTTTTAAACAAATTGACGATAAATTGTCATCATGTTTTAAACTGAAACTGAAATTGAAATTAATATTTAGCCAATATGTATTAGAGGCAGAATGAAATATTAAATATAAAAATTGGTCGTAATATTGTGATAATGAAAAAAGGGTACTCAAGTAAAATAAAGAGTATCCTTTAATTTAAAGTTGTTAATTTTTTTTGAAGAATTTCTAATTGAATTAATAAACTACGTTTTAATTTTTTAGATAGGTATTCGCTAAATAATATTGCAAAAATAAAATAAACTGTAATCTCACCGGCAGCGAGCAATAATAAAAAGTTGACTTTAAAAATCCAAGCTAGAGCAATTGAACCTAAAAGTAGAAAACCAGCATATTTTAAAGCAGCAAGTCCTAAAAACAAACCATAGACATTTGAGCGAGTTTGTCTTATTGTAGATTTTATAGAACGAATACGTTCAAGGCATTTATCTTTAGTTAATTCCTCATTTGGATTAACAAAATCTTGTACTATATTAATTTTAATCATATAAACCTCCTCAATTTTTATTATATTATACCAAAACCACTTATAAATAACTATTAAAAAGCACTAAAAAATTTTATTTATGTAAATAGCAAGAAATATATTTGTCGGAATTTTTATATTTTTCATTATGAAATAAACAAATTACAAATAAAATTTAAAATAAAATTTAGAAAAAGTTAAAAAACAGTAGAAAAAGTTAAATGTAAGCGCTATAATAGTTTTATCATGAAAATTTGAAAGGGGGCGTTTGATGAGCGTTCAGTTTATGAAACGTTTGAGTGAACTTGCCAAAAAGCACATTAACGGTCGAAAAGAAATGTTTATCCCGGCTGTGACAGTTTTATCATTTTTAGTTGTGGGGTATTCGGCTTTAGATCGTGAAGCACCTATTGTAGAAACAGATACAGTTAAACTTGCTTATGGTCAAAAACTTGATTATAGTCAGATTATTGTAAGTGATAATCGTGATCAATGCGAAGAATTAAATATCGAAGTTGATGAGAGTCGACTTAATTCAAATCGAGTAGGTAGTTATAATGTACCTGTAAAGGTGACAGACCGTTTTATGAATGAAGCTATTAAAGAAGTTGTTGTTCAAGTAGTTGATGAAGTTAAACCAGTATTTAGTGTCAATGTTCAAAATTCAAATTTAAGTTATGAAGAGGATGTCATAAAAGTTAATGTTAATTCAAGTAATGAAATTGGTGAATACATTAATGCAAATGACAATGCAGATGGGGATTTAACAGAGTTTATTGATGTTCTATCAGGATTAGATGCATCCGTTCTTGGTGAACAAGTTGTTCATTTAGGGGTAGTGGATAGTTCTGGTAATTATGCAACTCAACAGTTTAAATTCTTAATTACTGATATTGATGCACCTCAAATTTCTTGGAATGAATCTAACCATTTAGTTGTAGATTATAAGTCTACTTTTAATATCACTGATTATGCTTCAATACAAGACAATTCAACAGTCTTTGAACAATTGGCTTTCACTTATTCAAATCCTATTGATACTTCTGTTTTAGGACTACAAGAAACAACATTAAGTATCAGTGATGCTTCTAATAATGTAACAAATGAAACTGTTTATGTTGAAGTTAAAGATATGAGTGGACCTGAAATTTTAATGCCAAAAACAACTTTTGAGGTAGAAGTAGGAAGTTCTTTTGATTTAAAATCATATATTCAAGCAATTGATACTTTAGATGGTGATATGTCTAATCAAGTTGAAATTATTGGAAATATGAATTTAAATGTTACTGGAAATTATCATTTAACAGTTAAAGTGACTGATACTGCAGGAAATGAATCTACAAAATCTGTTGAGGTGAAAGTTAAAGAACCAATTCGTTATGGTTCTAATATTCCAAGTAATGGAAGTTCAGTGACTTTCGCTTTAACAAGAGTAGGTTGTCCTTATTTATCAGGAGGTACAGGGGATAATTATTTTGATTGTTCTGGATTAACACAATGGGCTTATGGTAAATCAGGTATTTCAATTCCTAGAACTTCGCAAGCACAATATTATGCGGGAGCCAAAGTTTCTTTAAGTGAACTTGCTCCGGGTGACTTAGTTTTCTTTAACACTGCTGGTTATTTAGGGCATGTGGGAATTTATATTGGTAATGGACAAATGGTCCATGCTGGAAGTTCAGGAGTTAAAGTGGCAAATATCACTTCTTCTTACTGGACAAGCAGTTATGCAGGAGCTGTAAGATATTAAAAATAAGAGTTGATGTTTAGGCATCGACTCTTATTTTTCTAAAAGATTAACATTTTTACGCAACTAATGATATAATAAAATTAATTGGAGGCGTGAATATGAAATTAAGAGCATTACAATTTAGTGTAGGTGATTTGAATTTAAATAGTGAAACATATATTGGTTCAGGTGGATGTCAAACTTTAAAAATCAACACAGTTACAATGAAAAAATTCAAGAATGTTATCGTAATATTAAATTTCATCTTCATAGCGGTAATGTCATCGATGTCATTACAAAAATAGATAGGTGATTAATTGATTTTAGTCTAATTACACAACACTTTAAAATGATACAATATAATCAACTAAAACTTTCTTTACAACCTCGTTGTGTGTTTTGATGCGTAAAGACGATCCACTAGCTACAAAAGAAAAGATTACTTTATTAGACATTTAAAATAAAAAAATAATCGTTTCTAAAGAAATTTTTGATAATTTAAAGCTTATTGCATGGTTTAAAAATGACCTTGAACATTTTGATATTGTTTTCGCCTACACACTTTTATTCAATGCTACTTTAATGGTTGAAGTAGGGTTAGGATATGCCATTTGTTTTGATCATCTTATCAATACTTTGGGTGAAAGTTTATTATGTTTAAATCACTCAGTCCTGATCAAATCGAAACTTATTACTTTATTTGGTAAAAGTATGAGGGGTATTAACTAAAGTAGAAGAAAATTTTTAACAGTCATTATAATGAAATAATTGACGGGTTTAAACATCAATAAAACACAGTAAAAAAAAGTAAAAAGGAGTTGAGTTTTATGGAATATTTAGCTACCGCTCATCAAATGCAAACTATTGATCAGTATTTAATTGAAAATAAAAATTATACGATTTTAGAATTAATTGATTTAGCCGCTAAACAGTTATATTTACGACTATCACACTTTAAACGTCCATTGATTTTATGTGGTCCAGGTAACAATGGGGCAGATGGTTTGGCTTTAGCGAAGTTATTTAAACAAGATCAAAAAGAAGTGCACACGAAATTGTTTTACTTTGAAAAAGCCAATGCTCAAGTTAAAACTTTATTAGATCCCACATTGGTAGTAGAAGATGTTGATTTAAGTCAGTATGATGTCATTGTTGATGGCATTTTTGGAAATGGTTTAGCTTATCCAATTGAAAAAACGCTGCAACAATTTATTTATCATGTAAATAACAGTTCAGCTTATAAAGTAAGTATTGATATTCCTACTAATATTAATGCTGATTTAGGCATTTTAGATGACGAAGCTTTTAAAGCAGATTTAACGATTACGTTTATGTGTTATAAAAAAGCAATGTTGAATTTGAATTTGCAAACTTATTTTGGTAAAATCGATTTAGCACATTTTGGTATTGAACAAAATGTACTTCACTTACTTAATTTAGCAAAGCTTGTTGATAAAGATTATATCACTTCAATCATTAAAAAACGTCATTATGATGATTACAAAGGAACTTATGGAACAGTTTTACATTTAACCGGTTCTAAAAATTATACCGGTGCCAGTGTATTAGCCGCTAAAGGAAGTATTTATAGTGGAAGTGGAATTGTAAAAGTGGTGAGTGATCAAGAGGTGATTGAAGCAATTCAAACCCATTGTATAGAAGCAGTTGTCGATACACTTTCAATTACTGATTTTGAAAATTATCAAGCCATATTAATTGGTTGTGGTAAAGGAAGGTCACGACAAACTTATCAACTCTTAAAAGATGTTTTAACTAAAAGTCGGGTACCAATCGTTATTGATGCTGATGGGTTAAATGTCTTAAGTGAAAATTTAGAACTTTTAAAACAAAAACAATGTCCGGTGATTTTAACCCCTCATATTGGAGAATTACATCGTTTAATGCCTGAATGTAATGATTTTATAGAAGCGGCTAAAAAGTTGGCTTTAGACTATCAGGTGATTTGTTTAGTCAAAGGTCCACATACCTTTATTAGTGATGGGACAACGCATTTTTATAATACAACCGGTAATCCCGCAATGGCAAGTGCCGGTATGGGAGATGTTTTAGCAGGAATGATTTGTAGTTTTTGTGGGCAAGGGTATTTACCAATGCAAGCAACTGTTTTAGGGGTATATTTACATGGCCTATGTGCAGATCAACTTGCTCAAAATCAATATACAGTTTTAGCTCATCAATTAATTGAACAGATTCCTTTTATAATGAAAACTTTAATAAAATAAAAACAGAACGATAAAACTAGCTTTAATTGAGGTTTGTTTTACCTTTCTGTTTTTTATTTATTCTTTAATTTTAATCATCGTGACATTACGACCACAATGATGATTTTTTCGATAACTATAAAATAAATCGTTATTTTTAATCGTACAGTAAGGACTAATCGTGATATTTTCAAGAGGGACGTTGTTGATTAACAATTGTTTTAAAACCAGTTTTTTACCATCAAATAAATATTTACCATTTTCTTTAACACTATAACAATCACTACCGTCAAAAGACATCTGATTAACTAAATCAATGACCTCTTGACCGACTTCGAAGTTTTCAAAATTAATACTTGGTCCAATATAGGCAAAAAGATGTTTAGGGTTGCAGTTTTCATGTTTAATCAAATGTTTTACAATTTTATTGGTAATTTCATTAACATTTCCTTTCCAACCTGAATGGATTTCGGCAATTAGCATTTCATCTTCAGCGAATAATAAAACCGGCGTACAATCAGCATGGAAAGAAAGTAAAAATAAATTTTTATCACGAGTATACATGGCATCATAATTATCAATTGCATCTTCAATTTGATACATTCCTTTACCACCATCTTCTTTAGAAACTTTAATAAAATTAGTCGTGTGTTTTTGTCTTGAAGCGACCATATGATTTAAATCAGTATGAAGATATGAGGCTAGTTTAAGACGATTGGTTAAAACATTTTCTTTTAAATCGTTGACATTGAAGCTTAAATTAAGACTGTCTAATGTCCCTTGAGAGACACCGTCTAATCTTGTGGTAGTATAGGCTTCGATGCGAGGATCGATTTTCCATTCAATTAATTTCATAAAATATTCTCCTTTTGTTATACTCGCCTGGAACTTTTTATAAACTCAACATATTATAAAGTAGGAGGTGAGTGAGATGAATTGTTCAAACTTAGGTTTTAATAACCAATGGAATTCTTGTTCAATAAATAACTGTTCACAAAATCGTATGGGATGTGGTTGCGGTATAGGATGTGCTTGTAACCCATGTCAACCATGTAATCCATGTAATGGATGTTGTCCGAAAGCACAACCAATTGTAATGCCAACGCAAGTGCAAATCAGTCGCCGTGTGACACCACAAGAACAACCGATTATTGTGCCAATTGAAAGACGTAATATTAATCATTGTATGTATATTCCAAGATTTTATCCTGTCGTTCAAAATACTTTCTTTAATCAAATGTAGGTAAAGATGCACTAGTCAGTGCATCTTTTAAGTTCTTCTAAACAATTTTGATCAGGATCAATGTAGATTGTTTTATATTGATCTAAAATAACTTGTCCTAATTTTCCGTGATTAGGACGTTTTAAAGTTCTAATTTGCGTATAATTGACTGGTACACTGCTACTTAATTTACCTTTTGAATAGTAGGCGGCAATATTAGCGGCTAGACGTATAGTGTATTCATCTAATTCACTACTTGCGACAACAACATGGCTACCCGGCATATCTTTAGCGTGAAACCAGTAATAATTTTTACGTGCAAATTTAAAAGTTAAATAATCATTTTGTATATTATTTTTTCCTAAATACAGTTCAATATTATCTTTAGTTAGATAAGTTTCAAAATGAGGCTTTTTAGCTTTGACTTTTCCTTTGACTTTATGTTTTTTAATATATCCGCCATTTTCTAATTCTTCTTTAATTTCTAAAGCATCTTCAAATGAAGCATTTTGCATTTGGGTATAAAGTGTATCGAAATAGTCGATTTCATCTTTAGTGAGTTGAATTTGTTCATTTAAAATAGAAATAGAGTTTTTAGCTTTTTGGTATTTTGTATAATATCTTTTAGCGTTTGTTTTACCGTCAAAGCGTGGATCTAATTCTATTTTTAAAGTTGAACCATCATAGTAATTATCTACGGTAATACTGTTCATTCCTTTTTGAATTAAATGTAAAGAAGCAAATAACAGATCCCCTTTAATACGATACTCTTCACTATTAGTGGATTCAAAAAGGGTTTGTTCAAGTTTATGAAGTTTTGTTTTATTTTTATTAAGTTCATTTAAAATAAATTTTTCTAAATCTGAAGTTTGTTGTTTAATTCTTTCTTTAATATCAATATACATAAAATATTGATCCAAGCCATCGTACAACTCATAAGTAGTTGTTACTCCTTGTAAATGTGTTAATTCGATGACATGAAAGTATTCTTTTTGATTGACGTTTGTAATATAGAGTTGTTTGGAGTTTGTAATAAGTTGCATTAAATCTTCAAATTTAGTTCCTTGTTCCATCCGGAATAAAAGTTCACGTGATAAAATTGGCGAAATACCTAAATAAGTTTTATTTAAATTATCACTTAAACGATAACCGTCAGTTAATGGATTAAGTTTATTCACTTGCATTGGTGGATATTCATAAGTCGCACCAGGTTGTAAAAATCTTACAGTATTTAAACTGGGACTAATTCGTTTAAGACAGTCGATAATTTTATGGTCTTGATTGCATAAGATAAAGTTTGAATGTTTTCCCATGATTTCTACATAAATATATAATGTTACTAAATCACCTAATTCATTACGACTTAGAATCGTCATTTTCATGATACGATCTAAACTGATTTGTTCAATTTTGCTAATATGACTTCCCTCTAAGTGTTTTCTAAGCAACATGACAAGTTGTGAAGGAGAAGAAGGGGTTGGAAATTTTTCGTTAGTTAAAGCAATACGTGCATAACTAGGATGGCATGAAATTAATAATTTTTCATTAGTATGGTTTGCACGAATATGAATTAATAATTCATAATTAGAAATTTGATATATTTTGTTAATTCTTCCTTGATATAAACGTTGTTTTAAACTTTCAACAACGTTATGCATTAATATTCCATCATAAGACATTTTAATCACCCGTTACATTATAACATATCATCAATATTTTACTATGAATTTTATTTAAAATAAAATAGATAAAAATAATGATATTTGTTGTTTTTTGTAGTTTTTTATCATATGATAAAATCGAAAATAAGGTGAGGAGGAAGAAAATGAAAAAATATAAAACAACAATCAAAAATGTCATCATTGGAATGGTACTTGCCACCTTATTCATTTCATTTGGGCATTTTATGTTTCAAAAACAATCGGCGCCTAAAATATCTACTGATTTAATTAGTGAACAATTAAAATCAGTAGCAGATTTAACGACATTAGAATATCATTATACAAATATTGGAAAGTTTGAAAATAATAAAGATTTTAATGGGTGGAATATTCCTTTAACGACCAAAGAATTTATTTTATCTTATGATGGGGTGATTAAAGCAGGAATTGATTTAGATCAATTAGATATTCAAGTCGAAAATCAAAAGATCATCATTACTTTACCGGAAGCTAAAATTATGTCACATACAATAGAAGAAGACAGTATTCAGTTATTTAATGAAAGTAAAAATATTTTTAATCCGATTAGTATCAATGATTATGTCAATTTCACTCAAGCATTAAAAGAAGAAAAGGAAGCAGATTTACAAACTAAAGGTTTTTTAAATGAAGCCTATGAGCGTGCAAAAGCAACTTTAACTTCGCTTGTGAATACTTTAGGTGAAGGTAAATTTAGTGTTGAATTTAAATAAAGTCGCAAAATATCAAAAAGAATGTAATAATGTTCAAAAACATTTGACAAATAATATTTGCTTTTGTATCCTAATAAAAAGGTGGTGGAGATGGTGGCTAAAGGTCAATTAATTATTTTAAGTGGTCCAAGTGGTGTTGGTAAAGGAACTGTTCGTGAAAAATTATTTGAAGACCAAAGTTTAAATTTGGTGTATTCAATTTCCATGACAACTCGTCCTCCTCGTCAAGGAGAAGTAGACGGTGTCCATTATTTCTTTGTTAATAAAACACAATTTGAAGAAAAAATAAACGAAGACGGTTTTTTAGAATATGCAACTTTTGTAGATAATTACTATGGAACACCTAAAGATTATGTTGAACGATTATTAAATGAAGGTAGAAATGTTGTCCTTGAAATAGAAGTTCAAGGGGCTTTACAAGTAATGGCTAAATGTAAAGACGCTTTAACAATATTTTTAGTTCCGCCTTCAATGGAAGAACTAGAAAAACGTATTCGTGGTCGACGAACAGAAGAAGAAGAAATTGTTAAACAACGTTTAGATAAAGCAAAAGCAGAAATTGCAACTAAAGATGAATATAAATATGTTGTATGTAATGATGATGTCTTAAAAGCAAAAGATGAGATTGCAAAAATCATCAAAGAAAATATGTAAGGTTAAAGAGTAAAGATAGATATTTTTACTCTTTTTTGGTACAATGTTACAAGCGAGGTGATTAAGGTGTATATTGTAGAAGTATTAATTGAATATTCAATCAATCAACTAGATCGAACATTTTCATATTTATCAAATGAAGAAATTCTAACCGGGGTTCGTGTTGTAGTGAGTTTTAATCGAAAAAAATTAGTTGGTTATGTTGAAAGTGTAGAGTACACATCATTATCAAAAACTGATTTAGAAAAAGAACATGGTTTTACTTATCAAATGATTGAAGAAGTCATTGATACTAAACCACTATTAAATCATGAGCTTAACGAAGTAGCTGATTACTTAGCCAAAATTACCTTATCACCTAAAATTGTCTGTCTTTCAACAATGCTTCCAATTAAGTTAAAACCTAATAGTCAAAAAGGAATTGGCAAAAAATATGAACGTTATGTTCAAGCAATTTATGATAATGGCATGATTAAAACTAAAAAACAACAAGAATGTTTTGAATATTTAAACAACCTTCATCGTCCGATTAAATTAAATGAAGTCCCTTATTCAGTGGCAATCATTAAAAAATTAGTAGAAATAGGTGTCGTTGATTTATTTGATGTGGAAGTTTATCGTAATCATTATGATTATGTTGAACAAAAAAATATGTGGCCCAAGTTAAATACAGCACAACAAAAAGTGGTCAGTGGAATTATGTCACAAACCGATTTTAAAATCAGTTTACTTTATGGTGTGACTGGTTCAGGAAAAACTGAAGTTTATTTAAATGTTGCTAAAGAGGTATTAGAAAAGGGAAAAAATGTCATGATGTTAGTTCCTGAAATTGCACTGACACCAATGATGGTGATGCGATTTAAAGAACGATTTGGCCCATTAGTGGCTGTTTTTCATTCAAAACTTTCACAAGGTGAAAAATATGACGAATATTTACGGGTTATAAATAAAGAAGCAAGAATTGTAGTTGGGGCAAGAAGTGCAATTTTTGCACCTTTAGAAGATATTGGAATGATTATTATGGATGAAGAACATGATCATTCTTATAAACAAGATTCTTCTCCTCGTTATCACACAAGAGATATTGCGCGTTTTCGTGCAAAATATCATCGTTGCCCGTTAATTTTAGCCAGCGCAACGCCAAGTATCGAAACTTACGCTAGAGCAAAGAAGCAAATTTATAATTTATATGAACTTAAAACTCGTTTTAATACACAATCTATGCCTCAATGTCGTATTGTTGATATGTCAAAAGAAATGAAGCAAGGAAATTACTCCATTTTTTCAAATTTAATGAAACAACAAATTAACCTATGTTTGAGTAAAAATGAACAAGTCATTTTATTATTAAATCGACGAGGTTATTCTAATTATATTTCATGTAAAGAATGTGGTCACGTGATTAAATGTCCGCACTGTGATGTGGCTTTAACTTACCATCGTCATGAAAATGAACTCAAATGTCATTATTGTAATTATCATATTAAAATGGTCAATGATTGTCCTCGTTGTCATTCTAAATATATTATGCCAATAGGTTATGGAACACAAAAAATCGAAGATGAAATTTATAAAACTTTTAAAGATGCCAAGGTAATTCGTATGGACGTGGATACCACTCGACAAAAAAATGCGCATGAAAAATTATTAAAAGCATTTGAAAATCAAGAGGCTAATATTTTATTAGGAACACAAATGATTTCTAAAGGATTAGATTTTGAAAATGTGACCTTTGTGGGAGTGATTAATGCGGATTTAACTTTGAATTTACCTGATTTTAGAGCTAATGAAAAAACTTTTCAATTGTTATGTCAGGTTTCTGGTCGTAGCGGACGAGGTAAGAAAGTAGGAAACGTCGTTATTCAAACATACAATCCAGATCACTATGCTATTGTTCATGCTAGTCATCATGATTATATTTCTTTTTACAATAAAGAAATGGAGTATCGTTATTTAGGGAACTATCCGCCATTTTGTCGAATGGTGAATGTGGTTATTCGTTCAAAAGATGAAAAAAAAGTAAATCAAGTGGCTAAAACGATAGCAGAGTTTTTAAAAAAACATTCACATAAGGCGATTGTTTTAGGACCTTCACAAGCACTTATTTATAAAGTCAATGATTATTATCGTATGAAGATATTGATTAAATATAAAGATGATCATTCTGTTTATGAAGAACTTAAAAAATTACATGAACATTATAATAAAAATAGTAGAGATGGTATTGATATGATGATTGATTTTAATCCCTATCAACAAGTTTAAAGGAGAGTAATATGCGACAAATTGCAATAGATATATTGATGAAATATAAACAAGAAAACAGTTATTTGAATATAGAATTAAATCATGTGCTAAATAAACATGAACTTTCAAAAGAAGATAAAGATTTAATTACTCGTATAGTATATGGCACTGTTCAAAATGAAATTTATTTAGATTATCAACTTGCCCCTTATATAAAAACAAAAATCAAAAAATATGATCATATGGTATTGTTGATGTCTTTGTATCAATTAATTTTTTTAACTAAAATTCCTGATTACGCCATTATTAATGAAGCGGTGAATTTAGTGAAACATAAAGGCGGAAAGTATCGCAGTCAAGTGGTGAATGCAATTTTAAGAAATTTCTTGCGTCAAGGTTGCATTGATATTGAGGGAACTGAAGAAGAAAAGTTAAGCATTTCAACAAGTACACCATTGTGGTTAGTTAAAATGTTAATTAAACAATTAGGAAAAGAAACCACTCAAAAAGTATTGGCTTCTTATCATGAAGTTCCTACTTTAGCGGCTCGTGTGAATACTTTAAAAACCAGTCGTGATGAGATTTTAAAAAATTATGATGTTCAAGTGGGGTATTTAAGTCAAGACGCAATATTATTTAAAAGTGGTAATATCGCTAATACAGATTTGTTTAAACAAGGATTAGTAAGTGTGCAAGATGAATCTAGTCAAATGGTGGCTTTGCTTTTAAATCCTGCCAAACATTCAAGAGTGTTAGATATGTGTAGTGCACCGGGATCTAAAACAACGCATTTAAGTGCAATTATGGAAAATACTGGAATGATAGAGGCAATTGATTTATATGAACATAAAATTCAATTAATTCAAAATAATGCAAAACGTTTAAACGCAACAAATATACACGCACAAGCTTACGATTCCACAAAACTCACTGACCTTTTTGAAAAGGAAAGTTTTGATAGCATTTTACTTGACGGACCTTGTTCTGGATTAGGGGTGATCAGAAGAAAACCTGAAATTAAATATCTTCCGTCTACAAATATGGACGAAATTATCGTATTACAAAGAAAATTATTAGAAAATGCTTATTTATTATTGAAAAAAGGTGGACATTTAGTTTATAGTACGTGTACCATTAATAAAAAAGAAAATCAGTTACAAGTAATTGATTTTATTAAACATCATCAAGATATGAAAGTGGTTGAAGAACGATTGGTGTTACCTTTTGAATATCATAGTGATGGTTTTTATATGTGTAAAATGAAAAAGGAGTAAGTATGAAAAAAATTTATGATTATACAATTGATGAATTAACTGAGCAGTTTTTAGACCTTGGTCAAAAGAAATTTAGAGCGATGCAAGTGTTTGAATGGTTATATCTTAAACATGCGAATTCATTTGAAGTGATGAGTAATATTAATAAAGAGTTACAATCAAAGTTAAGTGATTTATATGTGATTGATTTTTTAAAGTTAAAACAAAAACAAGTTTCTAAAGATGGAACGGTTAAATATTTATTTGAGCTATCAGACGGTCATCTTATTGAAACGGTATTAATGCGAATGGATTATGGAAATTCCGTTTGTGTAACTAGTCAAGTAGGATGTAATATGGCTTGTTCATTTTGTGCAAGTGGGTTATTAAAAAAACAACGTAATTTAAGTGCCGGTGAAATGGTTGCTCAAGTGATGTTTGTTCAACAAGAATTAAATCAAGAATTTGAACGTGTCAGTCATGTGGTGGTCATGGGAACTGGGGAACCATTTGATAATTATGAAGAAGTGACTAAATTTATTCGTATTATCAATACGCCTAAAGGACTGGCAATAGGGGCAAGACATATTACGGTATCAACTTGTGGATTATGTGATAAGATTGAAGAGTATGCTCATTTTGGGTTACAAACTAATTTAGCGATTTCTTTACACGCACCAAATGATGAAAAACGCAGTCAAATTATGCCAATTAATAAACGTTATCCAATGGATCAATTACGTGAATCGATTAAAAAATATATCGAAATTACCTCAAGACGTGTGACTTTTGAATATATTTTATTAAAAGGAGTAAATGATAGTTTAGTTGATGCTCGTCAATTAGCACACTATGTTTCGGGATTAAATGCTTATGTTAATTTAATTCCTTATAATAGTGTCGGTGAACATGGATTTAAGCAATCAGACAAAGCTACAATTGATCAATTTTACAGCGAACTAACAAGACTTAAAGTCCGTGCGACTGTTCGTAAAGAACATGGAGCGGATATTGATGGTGCTTGTGGGCAGTTAAGAGCAAAACATCAGGGGTGAAAAGATGAAATTTAATGAAATTACAAATATAGGGAAACGAAAAAATAATCAAGATCAAGTATACATTGTTCAAAATAATGCTAGTCAAGTTTTAGCGGTTATTTGTGATGGTATGGGGGGACATAATTCTGGTGAATTAGCCTCTAAAGTTGTGTGTGAATATATTGTAGATTGTTTTAAAATTATGCCGGCTTTTGATTCTTTAGAAGAAGCTAAAATTTGGCTTGAAGGGGCAGTTAAAGAAGCACATCAAATTACAAAACGTTTATCACAAACTTCTTTAGTCCATGCGGGAATGGGAACAACGGTTGTAGTGGCTTTAGTTTTAAAAGAGCATTATTTAATTGCCAGTGTGGGGGACAGTCGTTGTTATTTTATTAACCATGAATTAAAACAACTTACAATCGATGATACTTTTGTTAATGAACTCATTAAATCTGGAATGATTAATAAAGATGAAGCAAAAAATCACCCTAAACGTAATGTTTTAATGAAGGCAATAGGAGTGAGCGATGAAATCGACGCCAAAATTCAAATATTCCCATTAACTCAAGGTTATTTATTATTATGTTCTGATGGATTGTATAATAGTGTTGAAGATCTTCAATTATTTCAAATCATGAGTACCAATGCTTTATTAAAAGACAAATTAGAGGCTTTAGTTAAATTAGCATTAAATCAAGGAGCGAGTGATAACATTAGCATTGCTGCGATTCAAATTGATGGAGGTGATCTTGATGAGTAATGCGAAATTTATCATTGGGGGACGCTATGAAATTAAAGCAATTATTGGTCAAGGTGGAATGGCAGATGTTTATTTAGCTAATGATATGATTTTAGATCGTGAAGTTGCTGTTAAGGTATTAAGAGAAAATCTTGCTGATGATCCTATTTATGTTCAACGTTTTGAACGAGAAGCAAATGCGGTTGCAACTCTTTCAAATAAAAATATTGTGGAAATTTATGATGTGGGTAATGAAAATAATCGTCATTATATTGTCATGGAATATGTTGCTGGTCAAACGCTCAAAGAATTAACTTATAAACGTGGGGCTTTACACATGGCTGAAGCGATTGATATTATGAAACAAGTTGTCAATGGAGTTAAAGCCGCCCATGAATGTGGGATTATTCATCGAGATTTAAAGCCACAAAATATCTTAGTCACTAATGGGGGGATTGTTAAAATTGCTGATTTTGGAATTGCTTCAATTTCTTCAGTGGCACAAGTGACTAAAACTGATACCATTATGGGATCACTTCATTACTTAGCCCCTGAAATTGCCCGCGGTGAAAAAGCAACACCACAAAGTGATATTTATGCATTAGGAATTATGTTTTATGAATTGTTAGTCGGACAAGTTCCATTTAATGGTGATGCACCGGTCAATATTGCGTTAAAACATATGCAAGAAGAAATTCCGTCAGTGCGTGAAATTAATCCAACGATTTACCAATCTGTCGAAAATATTATAATTAAAGCGACAGCCAAAAATGTTGAAAATCGTTATGCCAATGCTTCATTAATGTATAATGATTTAATGCACGCTTTAGAAAATAAAGATGAGGAAAAAATTGTTTTTGATTTACCTGAAGATGAAGAAACGACAATCGTTGTTAATAATGATGAATTATTTAAACAAAAAGATACCCCCTCAAAAGAAGAACAACAAAAAGCCAAACGAAAAAAGCAATTAAAGTTATTAATGTATGGTGGAATGGTAGCTGCTTCAATTATTATTATTATTGTTTTAGCTTTTGCTTCAGGAGTATTTAGTAAAAAGATAGAAAAAGTCATTATTCCAGAATCAATAATCGGACAAAATTATGAAGATGCAATTGAACAATTACAAAATTTAAAATTAGAAGTGAATGATAAAATCATTTACCAAACATCTGATAAATATGAAAAAGACGAAGTCATTTCAGTAAGTCCAAGTACAGGTAAAGAAGTTAATATCAATACGACTGTGCAATTAACAGTATCTAAAGGAGCCAATATCGTTATTGAAAATTATGTAGGTAAAAATATTGACCAAGTCAAAAAAGAATTAACTGATTTAGGGATTGTTGTGAGTGTAAAAAAAGTAGAAAGTGATAAAACAAAGGATACTATAGTGTATCAATCAATTAGTGAAGGAACAACTATTGAACCAGGAACACCTTCTATTTCAATAGAATTTGAAGTTTCATCTGGATATAGTGAAAAAGTTCCTGATGTCAAAGGATTGAATATATACATCGCTAAAACGAATTTAGAAAGTTTGGGTTTTCAAGTAAAACTTGAAGTTTTACCTGCACCTACAAATGAAGATGAAATTAAAGCAATGTCAATTAACACAGTGATTAGTCAATCAATTGAAGCTAATAAGGTGATTGAAGAAAAAGGTAAACAAATTATTTTATATTACTATGATTCAAAACCTGAAATTAAAGAACCTGAAGAAGATGATAATCAATCTACAAATAAACCGGAAGATGGCAATAACCAAGGAAACACTAATCAAGGCAATCAATCGACTAATACACCAACAAGTTAATGATAAGGAGAAAATTATGCTTAAAGGGAAAATAATTAAAGCATTAGCAGGATTTTATTATGTTAAAAGTGGTGGCAATATTTACCAGTGTCGTGCTAGAGGAAAGTTTCGTAATATCTCTTTTAAACCACTGGTTGGTGATGAGGTCAGTTTTCAAATTGAAAATGAGACAGAGGGATATATTTTAGACATCGATGAAAGAAGAAATGAATTTATAAGACCTGCAATTTGTAATATCGATCAGGCAATTATTGTGGTATCGGCTAAAGAACCAGATTTTTCAACATTACTTTTAGACAAATTCTTGATGTTAGTAGAACAAAAAAATATTAAACCGGTTATTTGTGTGACGAAAATTGATTTAGTTAAAGATGATGATCCAATTTTTAAAGAAATTAACCAATATCAACAAGCTGGTTATGAAATTCATATACTAAGTTCAATAAAAAAAGTTGGATTAGAAACTTTAAAAGAAATTTTCACTAATAAAGAAAGTGTCATTACCGGACAAAGTGGTGTAGGTAAATCGACTTTATTAAACGCTTTAAATATTCATTTAAATTTACAAACCAGTCATATTTCAAAAGCCTTAGGACGTGGAAGACATACTACTAGACACGTTGAATTAGTAGAGGTATTAGGAGGATTAGTTGCAGATACACCGGGGTTTTCTTCTTTGGAATTAGAATTTAGTGCTATAGAAGCAGCTAATGCTTATCATGATTTTAAAGAGTATAGTCAACATTGTAAATTTAGAGGTTGTTTACATGATTCTGAACCTAATTGTGAGGTCAAAAAAGCAGTCCAAGAAGGTAAAATCACAAAACAACGTTATGAACATTATTTAACTTTTTTAAACGAAATTAAAAATCGAAAGGAGAAATATTAATGGCAATTATTGCACCTTCAGTATTATCGGCAAACTTTGCAAATTTAGAGAAAGATATTAAAAAAATAGAAGAAGGTGGGGCTTTATGGCTTCATTATGATGTCATGGATGGACATTTTGTAAACAACATTTCATTTGGGTATAGTATTTTAAAAGATATTAGTCAAGTGACTTCTTTGTTTTTAGATGTTCATTTAATGATTAGTGATCCGTTAAAATACGTAGATCAATTTATTAAATCAAACGCTTCACTCATTACTTTTCATTATGAAGCTTATGAAGATGAAAATAAAATCAAAGAAACAATTCAAAAAATTAAATCTCAAAATGTAAAAGTTGGAATAAGTATTAAACCAGCCACACCTATCTCATGTATATTACCATTTATTAAAGATTTAGATTTAGTATTAGTGATGAGCGTTGAACCAGGTTTTGGTGGACAAGCATTTAACCCTATTGCAGTAGATAAAATCAAAGAATTAAAAACTTATATTCAAAATCATTCATTAAATTGCTTAATTGAAGTAGATGGTGGGATTAACGAAACAACTTCAAAACAATGTAACGAAGTAGGTGTAGATGTACTTGTTGCGGGAAGTTATGTGTTTAATCATCAAGATACGCATAAAGCCATTGCGTCGTTAATGTGAAAATTGGAATAGTTGGTGCAGGGCAACTTGATATTGATTTAGATCCCTCTATGGATTATATAGGTGTTGATGGTGGATTAGAAAGTTTATTAAATCAAAATATCGAACCTAAAATAATTGTAGGCGATTTTGACTCACTCAATAATCAAGACCTTATTAAAACTTATAAAAATATCAAATTACCTACAGTAAAAGATGATACGGATTTAGCTAAAGCTATTGAATATGCCATCGCTTGTAGGTATAATGATATAGAATTATATGGTGTCACCGGAGGTAGATTAGACCATTTCATGGCTGTGATATGTTTATTAAAAAAATATTCACATCATCACATTACAATCTATGATGCCTATAATAAAATTTATTTATTAAATGCAGGAACTCATCAAATTTTAAAACAAAATTATCAATATTTATCTTTCTTTGCCTTAAAACCTGTCACTATTTCTATTATAGGATGTCAATATCCTTTAGATCATTATTTATTAGATATAGATGATCCATTATGTGTTTCAAATGAAATTATTAATGATATAGGAATGATTGAGGTAAATGAAGATATTATTGTAATTCAATCAAATAGTAAGGAGAATATCAATGGCAACTAAGCAATTAAAAAAATCTGAAAAAAAGAAAATGATGGAAGATGAACTTGGAATCACCGATCAACGTAAAAAAATAGACAATACGCCAAAAATGGATAAAGGTGATAAAATTAAATGGATTTTAGCAGGAATTGCAATTTTATGTATTTGGATACTAACAAAATTTTCTGCTTAATAAAAAAGGCTAAATAAAATGACTTTTAAAAAGTCGTTTTGTTTGGCCTTTTTAAGTAAAAAAAGATTAACTGAGATGAAGTTAATCTTAAATATAAAATGCAATTGCTAAAAAGTGAAAAAATGTTCCTAGCATTACAAAAATGTGAAATAATTCATGAAAACCAAATTGTTTTGAAAAATTAGGTTTTTTAATCATATATATAATTGCCCCAATACTATAACTTATTCCGCCAATTGCAATATAACTAAAACAGACTTTACTCATTTCATTAAATACGCTTAAATCTAATACTATTGACCAACCTAACGCTAAATAAAAGATAGTAGATAAAAAACGAGGAGCATTTAACCAACAAAGTTTAATAATAATTCCTAAAATGGCAACTGCCCAAATACCGATACAAAATTGTAATCCGTTATCCATATATGCAAGACAAATAGGTGTATAAGTTCCAGCAATTAAAACATAGATAGAAGCATGATCAAATTTTCTTAAATGAGTTTTATATGGTGATAAATCACTGACATAATGATAAATACTACTCGCACTATATAAAGTAAACATCGACAAGCCAAAAATTAATACTGAGATAATTGTCAATGTAGAAGCATATGTATTAATTTGTTGAATGACAATAAATAAAGTTCCAATGATTGCTAAAACAGCACCAATAAAATGAGTAAAGAAACTAATAGGATCTTGAGCTTTTTCATAGAATTTCATATTATTCCTCCTTATGTAGTTTTTAAAACTACTTAATAAAGTTATTATACTTCTTTATGTGAAAATGTCAATTAATATATTGATTTTCAAAACCGGTTCATTTATTATATAGTATAGGAGGGATAAATATGATTAATGATATTGAACAGTTAGTACATAAAGTATTGGCAAAAAAAGATATTGATTCATCAATGATTCCGGATTTAGATTTATATATAGATCAAATTATTACATTACTTGATAAATATTTAAGTGAAAATAAACGTCATGATGGTGAGAAAATTTTAACAAAAACTATGGTTAATAATTATAGTAAACAAGGGATTATTAAACCGATAAAAGGGAAAAAATATTCTAAAGACCATATTATTCAAATGTTAATAGTTTATTCTTTAAAAAATACTTTATCCATAGAAGAAATTAAGCGAATATTAAAACCAATTTATGAACAAAGTGATAAAGGTGAAATCGATTTAAAAGAAGTGTATGATCACTTTTTACAAATGAAACATTCAAAACAAGATTTAATGGCGAATTCCATTTCACAAATTATCGAAAATGAAAATTTAGATTTTCAAAATAGTAATGATCGATTAGTGACAATTTTATGTTTATGTGCTTTATCAGAGTTCTCTAAAAATGTTGCCCAAGAATTAATTGATTATTATTTTCCAATTAAAGATAAATAATGCCCTATCCTAGTGATAGGTTTTTTAATTTTGGATATACTAATAAAGAAAAATAAATATTTTAGCACTCTAGCCTTGACACTGCTAAAAAGAGTGGTATAATAAACTTAGCACTTGAGGTATATGAGTGCTAAAGGAGGGCATAATATGGATATAGAAAAAATGACACATAAGATGCAAGAAGCACTGAACAATGCTGTTCAAATTGCAGTTGCCTCATCTAATCAAGTTGTTGATGTTTGTCACTTATTAAAAGCTTTATTAGAAGATCAAGAAGGAATGTTTGTACGTGTTTTAGATAAACTAAATTTAAACCACACACAAGCGTTACAATTAGTAGATTCTAAAATCACTTCTTTGCCTAAAACGCAGGCTAATTTAGAAAATGCACGTTTATCTTATGATTTAAATGCATTAATAAATAACGGCTATCAAAAACAAAGGGAATTGAAAGATGATTTTTTATCAGTTGAACATATCATTCTTGCATTATTTGTTACCAATAGTAGTTATATCAAAGAATTTTTAAATGAAATTCGTTTAACACAAAATGATGCCACAAAAATAATTAAAGAGATAAGGGGGTCGAACCAAGTGAAAACACAAGATCCAGAAAATAATTACGAAGTATTAGAAAAATATGGCCGTGATTTAACTAAAGATGTTAAAGAGGGTAAAATTGATGTTGTTATTGGTCGTGATGAAGAAATTCGTCGAGTCATTCAAATATTAAGTCGTAAAACAAAAAACAATCCGATTTTAATTGGTGAACCAGGTGTAGGTAAAACTGCCATTGTTGAAGGGTTAGCGTGGCGTATCTTTAAAAATGATGTACCAAGTTCATTGCAACATAAAACTGTTTATGAATTAGATTTAGGGGCATTAGTAGCAGGTGCAAAATATCGTGGTGAATTTGAAGAAAGGTTAAAAGCTGTTTTAAATGAAATCAAAAAAGCTGAAGGAAATATCATCTTATTTATTGACGAAATTCACCAATTAGTTGGTGCTGGCAAAACTGATGGTGCGATGGATGCAGCAAATTTATTAAAACCAATGTTAGCACGTGGAGAATTACATTGTATTGGGGCAACAACTTTAGATGAATATCGTTTATATATTGAAAAAGATGCAGCTTTAGAAAGACGTTTTCAAAAAGTACAAGTTGATGAACCGGATATTAATGATACAATTGCCATTTTAAGAGGGTTAAAAAATGGTTTTGAAACACATCATGGTGTTCAAATTAGTGATAGTGCTATCGTTTGCGCAGCAAATTTATCAGAACGTTATATTACAGATCGTTTTTTACCAGACAAAGCCATTGATTTAATTGATGAAGCTTGTGCAACAATTCGTATGGAAATCGATTCATTGCCACAAGAATTAGATTCAATTACACGAGAAAAAAATCGATTAGAAATGGAACGTATCTCAATTGAAAAAGAAACAAGCGAAAAAAACAAAGAACGTTTAAATGATATTAAACAACGTATCGCCTCACTTGATGAACAAGAAAAAGTTTTAATTTCTAAATGGCAATCTGAAAAGAAAGAAATCGAGGAAATTAAAACCCTCAAAGACAAACGTACACGTTTACAATTACAACAAGAACAATATGAAATGGAATCAAATTTTGAAAAAGCCTCTCGTATTAAATATGAAGAATTACCTAATATTGAAAAAGAAATCGAACGTTTAGAAGCGATTAATAAAGAAGATTATTTACTTCAAGAAAAAGTCACTGAAGAAACAGTAAGTGAAGTCATTTCAAAATGGACACATATTCCAGTTAGTAAACTTCAACAATCAGAACGTGAAAAAATCCTAAACTTAAAAGATGTTTTACAAAAAAGAGTTATTGGCCAAGATGAAGCCTTAGAAAAAGTTGTTAATGCGATTTTAAGAAGTCGAGCAGGTATTCGTGATGAAAGTAAACCAATTGGTTCATTTCTATTTTTAGGACCTACCGGAGTAGGTAAAACTGAAGTTGCTAAAGCATTAGCCGAACAATTATTTGATAGTGAAAAACATATTGTTCGTATAGATATGTCCGAATATATGGAAAAATATAGTGTATCTAGATTATTAGGAGCGCCACCAGGATATGTTGGATATGAAGAAGGCGGACAATTAACTGAAGCCGTTAGAAGAAATCCTTATTCTATTGTCTTACTTGATGAAATCGAAAAAGCACACCCTGATGTTTTCAATATTTTGTTACAAGTGCTTGATGATGGACGTATTACAGATTCAAAAGGAAAAACAATCAGTTTTAAAAATACAATTATTGTCATGACTTCAAATTTAGGCTCTAACTATTTACTTGAAGGGAATACTTTAGAAAATCAAGAATTAGTTTTAAATGATTTGAAAAATTACTTTAAACCTGAATTTTTAAATCGTATTGATGAAATTGTTTTATTCAATTCATTAAATCAAGAAGTTATTTACAAGGTTATTGATAAATTTATCCACTTACTTGAAAAACGATTAAATGAACAAGAAATTAGTTTAGAAATCACATCTAAAGCTAAAGAAAAGATTATGGAAAACGGTTATGATTATCAATATGGTGCAAGACCATTACAACGTTATATTCAAACTAATATCGAAACATTAGTTGCCCGTAAAATAATCGAAGGAAGTATTGTTCCTGGTTCAAAAGTAATTGTTGATGAAGATAACGGAGAATTTGTGATTAGATGATGGGAAACCATCATCTTTTTTAATTGTGGTAATTTATGTTATTTAAAGAAATTTTTGTTAAAGTATGATAATATATATAATGAGGTGGTATTATGAAATGTCCTGTATGTGGTCATGAAGTTGATAAAGGAACTCAATATTGCGATTTTTGTGGCGCTAAGTTAAGCGAAAACACAGCAAGCCAAAATGAAAAAATAAGTGAAAGTGAGTTTCATCAAGATATTTATACAATGGAAAAAGTCAAAAAACAACGAATTGTTAAAAATAAAATGGCTTGGGGAGTTTTAATTGTCACTTGTATCATTTTAATTTTCTTTAAAATTGATTTAGATCGATCAAGAACGATACAATCATCGCAAAATCAATTAGGTAATGAAGAAAATTATAAATATAATTATAAAGAAATTAGCGGTAATTATTTAGAAAATGATGATGTGACCAAAGTCAGCAATTTAGTTAAAGGGGGTGCAATTTGCACTGATGAAAATCATATTTACATTGCAAATGAAAAAGGCATTACCTCTTTTGATGAAGGATTTACTTCACAAAAGCTCATTTATGAAGGAAATTGTTCTTATTTAACGATTGATGATGAAGCACTTTATTTTAAAGATGAAAATAAAAACGGAAATATTTTAAAATATGATTTAAAAACAAATGAAGTCTCTATCATCATTGAAGTAGATGCTTATTATTTGTTTATCGAAGATGATTATTTGTATTATCAAAATGATTCAGATCATGAATCAATTTACCAATACAATATAAAAACTAAAGAAACTAAAAAGTTAAATGACGAAGCCAGTTATAATATACAAATTGTAGATGATTATTTATACTTCTCTACTCAAAGTAATATCCAAAAAATAGATTTAAAAACCAACGAAGTGAGTGAAGTTTTAAATGAATATGTGTTTAATATGGTAGTAAATGATGATAAAATTTATTATATTTCACAATCTGATGGGTATATTTATTGCTTTGATTTAAAAGATCAAACTAAAAAACGTTTAAATAAAGAAATCACTTATGAATTCGTATTAAATGATGATGATATTTATTATTTCAACAGTCAAAGTCAAATTATTAATATGAAAACAAATGGAGCAGATAATCAATGGGTGAACCAAGATGTTTTAGTCACTTCTATTTATTTAACTGGTGATTATATTGTATATTTTGATATGAATGAACAAGAATGGTATTCAATGGATTTAAATGGTGAAGGGATTACAAATATTTTTAATTCAAGTAAAAATGGGAAATATATTTAACGATGCAGTAGAAATACTGCATTTTTTTACTTTTTAAGTGTGGTATCTTTTGAGTTTTAAATAAAGATATGATAAAATGGAAAAAATGGAGGGGTGTTATGCAACGTTATTTTGTTGATCAGTTTAACTTAGATGGTTTTTTGATGAATAGTGAAGACTTACATCACATCAAAAAAGTTATGCGTATGAAAAATAAAGATCAAATTATATGTATTAATCAATCTGCAGAGGTTTATCTTTGTGAAATCGAAGATATTGGTAGTGGTTTAATTAAAGTACTTGAAAAGTTAAATGAAAATCACGAATTACCGGTTAAAGTACATTTAATTTATGCCTTACCTAAGGGAGATAAGTTTGAATTTGTATTACAAAAAGCTTGTGAATTAGGAGTACATTCGATTACTCCTTTAATGACAAAACGTTCTGTCATTAAAACTGATGCTCAAAAATTCAGTAAAAAATATGACCGTTATCGTAAAATATTAAAAGAATCAGCTGAACAATCTTATCGCAATATTATACCCAATCTTCAACCATTAATTCAAATTAATGAGATTGCCAATATGATGAGTGATTACAATATTGTTGCATATGAACAAAACGCTAAAAATAATGAAATTAGTGTATTAAAAAATACATTAAGTCAAATGAAGAAAGGTGAAAGCATTACTATTATTGTTGGATGTGAAGGTGGTTTTGACCCTAGTGAAATTGAAAAATTAAATAAAATGGGAGTGTTATCTTGTTCGCTTGGAAAACGTATTTTACGTAGTGAGACAGCACCATTATATATGTTAAGTGCAATTAGTTATGCTTTAGAGTTAGAATAGGGGAATTATCATGGACGTTTATAGGGGCTTAAATAAATATGGATTTAATCCGAATATTAAACAATTAAAAAAATATAATTTAATAACTAAACATTTAAAAACATTAAACACAGCCGGAATTAATATTAAGATAAAAGACGAATATGATTTACAATATGCCTTAGTCTATTATCATGGTTTATTAAATAAAGAACGTTTAGCTCAAATTTACCAACATTTATTAAATGATTGTCATGGTTTATGGGAATATATGGATTATCATCAAAGACAGGTGTTAATTAGCGGTGAATTAGAGTTGATTTTAAATGAAATTCCTCATTTTTATTTTCAAGAAAATTTAATTTTAATGCCATTTTTTGATTTTGAAATTAATCAACGTTATATTCAAGATTACCAATCTTTATTTTTAAAACAAAATAAATACTTATTAGAAGACTTTCGTAGTGAAATATGCTCACCAATGGAAACTTATGGTGAAATATGTTTATTATATGGATTTAGTGATTTTCAAATGATTGCTAGAATTAAAGAGTTAAGTTATTTTTATTTAGAAGATTATAAAGCAATTTATATCTTTAATCACCATACTAATATATTTGCTTTAAAAATTATTATAGTTTCTAAAGACATAAAAAAAGAAAATGCACCTATGATTGAATTAGAACACATTGTAAATTTAATGGCATCAAATGATGCTAGTGGGTTAGTTGATTTCTTGTTTGAACATCTTTATATCTCTAAAAAAGTTTATCAACAGCTCATATATAAGTATATTGGAGGTTAATTATGAAAACATTTGCAATTCATACACTTGGTTGTAAGGTGAATACATATGAATCAGAAGCCATTATCCGTCTGTTTGAAGCCCACGATTATCATAAAGTAAGTTTTAAACAGCAGGCTGATGTTTATATTATTAATACTTGTACAGTCACAAATACAGGAGATAGCAAATCACGACAAATGATTCGTCGTGCCATTCGTTTAAATAGTGAGGCAGTCGTTTGTGTAGTAGGATGTTATTCACAAGTGGCACCCGAAGAAATTGCGGCTATTGATGGTGTCGATATTATTTTAGGGACTCAGTTTAGACATCTAGTAGAAGAGCATCTAAAAACAAAACAAAGAATACAAAAAGTCGCAAATGTCATGAAAGAAAAAGAATTTGAAGAACTTGATGTTGATGTATTTACAGAAAATACACGTGCTTTTTTAAAAATCCAAGATGGATGCAATAATTTTTGTACTTATTGTATTATCCCTTATGCAAGAGGGATTGTTCGTTCAAGACAACCTGAAAGTGTATTAAAACAAGCACAAACTTTAGTGGATCATGGATTTGTGGAAATTGTACTTACCGGTATTCATACGGGGGCTTATGGGATTGATTTAACAGATTATAATTTTTATAATTTATTAGTCGATTTATGCACAAAAGTTAATGGTCTAAAACGTTTAAGAATTTCTTCAATTGAAATTAATCAAATTACAGATGAAATTATTGAACTTATTAAGCATAATAAAATTATTGTCGATCATTTACATATTCCTGTTCAATCTGGTAGTGATGCTATTTTAAAACGTATGAGACGTCATTATACTTTAGAAGAATATGAGGAAAAAGTAAATAAAATAAGAGAAGCCTTACCACGCATTGCATTAACGACTGATGTGATTGTAGGATTTCCACAAGAAACTGAAGAAGAGTTTGAAGAAGCGTATCGCTTTATTGAACGTATAGGGTACAGTGAATTGCATGTTTTTCCTTATTCAAAACGTAAAAATACACCAGCGGCTAGGATGGACGGGCAAGTTGATGAACGTATCAAAAGTGAACGTGTTAAAAAATTGATTGCACTTTCTAAACAATTACATTTAAATTATGCTAAACAATTTGTAAATGAAATTGTTGAGGTTATTTTTGAGGAAAAATTTGGCGAAGATCGTTTGATTGGACATTCATCAAATTATTTAAAAGTTAATGTGAAAACAGATCCTAAATATATTTCAAAGGTTTGTAAAGTTCGTATTACAGACGTGAATACACTAGGAATTCAAGGTGAATTTATTGAGGAGATATTATGAAAAAATTAAGAGAATTATTGCCAATTGACAGTGATATTGCCATTGAATCCATTCATAGTGATTCAAGATGTATCAAACCTAATTCTATTTTCTTTTGTTTAGATGGTCTTTCGGTTGATGGACATCAATTTATAGAAGAGGCAATATATCGTGGGGCAAAATGTATTGTGCATACAAAAGAGGTTAATTATTCTTTTCAAGATGTGATTTTTTTTCAAACAACTAATATTATTGCGCGCTTAAATGAAGTAGCATGTAAGTTTTATGACTATCCTAGTCAAAGGTTAAAAATGATTGGAGTGACTGGAACTAACGGTAAAACAATTGTTTCTACATTAATTTACCAATCATTAAACCAATTTATGCCATTTGGTTATATTGGAACACGCCATGTATTGTTTAATGATCAATTTATTTCGTATATGTACACTACTCCGGAAGTAATATTTCTACAAGAACATTTAAATAAAATGGTAAATGCCAATATTCAAGGGGCGTGTTTAGAAGTATCCAGTCACGGATTAAGTTTAGGAAGAGTACAGGGTGTTGATTTTGATATTGCAGTGTTTACTAATTTATCACCGGATCATTTAGATTTTCATGGAAACATGGAAGACTACATTCAAGCAAAGTTGAAATTATTTAGTATGATGAAGCCAGGGGGAGTGGCAATTATTAATCGTGATGATGAATTAATGTATCATAAAATATCATCTGTGACAAAAGCTAGGGTATATAGTTATGGAATTAAAAATCCAGCGTATTTAAGAGCGTTTGATGTTCAATTAAACATCGATCATACTTCGTTTAAAATTATGTATGAAGAAAAAACTTATACACTGAAAACTAAATTACTAGGCGAATTTAATATTTATCATATTTTAGCTTCTATTTTAACTTTACTTCAATTTAACTTATCTATTGAAGTCTGTATTCAAACAATTGAAAAAATAGGAACCATTGAAGGACGTTTAGAAGCCATTAAAAATAAACATCATCTTAATATTTTTGTAGATAACGGACATACACCTGTCCATTATCAAGAAGTCTTTTCATTTGCTTCAAAAGTTTCAAATCAAGGTAGAATTATTGCAGTATTTGGTTGTGTAGGAAAACGTGAATTTAAAAAACGTTTCGAAATAGGTCAAATTGCAGATCGCTATTGTGATCATATTATCTTAACAGAAGAAGATTGTCGTGATGAAGATCCTGAAAAAATTTGTAAAGAAATTCAAGAAGGAATAAAAAAAGCCACTTGTATTGTGGTAACAGATCGCGAAACTGCAATTTACCAAGCAGTTGAAACAGCAAATCCTGAGGATATTATTTTAATTATTGGTAAAGGTGACGAAAAAACGATGATTCGTAAAGACGGTGTTGAACCTTATATTGGTGATGAACAAGCAGTAATGAATGCAATAAATGAGATCTACTGTGAAGATGATTTTAATGAATTTGAATAAAATGGTATTTTTTGAAAAAAGTTGGGTAAACTAATTAAATTTTTTATTGATTTTTTTAGTTCTTAATAGTATAATACTTGTTGTATTAGTAAACAGATGGGGGGGAAAGTTCAAATGGCTAAGACAGTGGTACGCGAAAATGAATCGTTAGATGATGCATTACGTCGTTTTAAAAGACAAGTTTCTAGAACAGGAACCCTAGCTGAAGCTCGTAAAAGAGAATTTTACGTAAAACCTGGGTTAAAAAGAAAAATGAAGTCAGAAGCGGCTAGAAAAAATAAAGGAAAACAAAGATAATTAGCGTGTCTTAAAAAAGTTAGGAGTAATCCTAACTTTTTTATTTAGATAATTTTAGTTAAATCTACTTTTGGTTTAATATATGTGGATTGATTGTTTAAATCAAGTTGTTCTAAATAGTCAATAATTTGATTAGTTAAATAGGTTGGTGTCGAAGCCCCGGCAGTAATGGCAATATAATCATTTTCTTTTAAATCATTAATACAAATATCTTCAATAGTTTCAATTAAATATACTCGTGCATTAGAATGTTCTTTAGCGATGTCTGCTAAACGAGTGGTATTATTTGAATGTGGATCACCGACAACATAAATGACACTAATTTCTTTAGGTAGAGAAGACATAGCTTGTTGTCTAATTGAAGTGGCATGACATGTTTCTTCTAAAATACGGACATTTTTTAAATATTGTTGAGCGTAGTGACATAAAGACTGTACATCCCACATACTCATCGTCGTTTGATTAGTAACCATGTATTTTTGATTTTTATTGATAAATGGTTGAATATCTTGAATTGTCTGTATTAAATGAATATGTTGATGATCAATGGCTAAAGCGCCTTCTGCTTCGGGGTGACCTTTTTTACCAATGTATAATACTTCTTCACCTTGAGCAATTGCTTTACGGATTAAATTATGTGTTTTAATGACGTCTTTACAAGTGGCATCAATGACTTTTAATCCTTTTTGTTTTGCCTTTTCAAAAACATTTTCTCCTGCACCATGGGCAGTAATAATGACAATACCATGATCAATTAAGTCTAATAATTCTAATCTAGTTAATCCTTTTTGATCAATAGTTTTAATACCTAATTTGTCTAAAGCATCGACAATGTATTGATTATGAACAATCATTCCTAATATATAAATGGGATCGTTAGGATATTTTTGTTTACTTTCTTTAGCGATTTTAATTGCATTAACGACCCCTTTACAATATCCTCTAGGGACAATTTTGAATACCTTCATTTTCTCACCTCTTGGTAAGATTATAACATATTTTCAAATTCCAAACTAGAAGATGTATTGATTGCTTCATCTATTTCTTGATCGTATGATGGACTTAAATCCATTTGATTAACAGCTTTAATAACTCGAAATGCAGTTTTAGCGTTATTTAATATTGGGCGTACTTGATAAATAACGGGAATAATTTGATTGACTGTATTTAAAGTTTTTTGAGCAGTTCTTAAAGTACTTTGAAGATTTAAAGGGACAATAGAGCGTTTTTTAGGAAACATCATTTGATAGGGATTAACTATCGGGTATTGAGAATAATTGAAATTTGGACTAGCATTGTAATACGAATCATAAATAGGGTAGTTGTTCATAGTATAACCTCCTCATTCTAGTATATGCTAAGTATTGAAATTTGCTATTTAAAGTTTATTCATGTATAATACCAACAGGTATGAAAATTTATAAGTAAAGGAGAATAGAATGAAAACATTTGAACAATTTGAATTTAAACCATTTGTAATGGAAACAATAAAACAATTAAAATTTAATCAACCGACTAAAATTCAAAAAAGCGTCATTCCGGCAGTCTATAAACACCGAGATATTATTGGAATTTCACAAACCGGAACAGGTAAAACACACGCTTTTTTAATTCCGGTCATGGATATGATTAATCCTTCATTAGATCGTGTTCAAGCAGTTATTACTGCACCTACAAGAGAACTTGCTTCACAAATTTTTGAACACGCTAGATTATTTCAAAAAAATAATCCTGATATTCGAGTTTCATTAGTTATTGGAGGGAATGATAAACAAAAAGCAATTAATAAATTAAGTATTCAACCCCATGTTGTGATTGGAACACCGGGACGTATTAAAGATTTATCTCTTGATGAACAAGCCTTAAAGATTACAACTGCGGATATATTAATTATCGATGAAGCAGATATGACATTAGAATTTGGTTATTTAGAAGATATTGATGCGGTTGCGGGAATGATGAAAGATGATTTACAAATGCTTGTATTTAGTGCTACTATTCCTCAAAACATTCGTCCATTTTTAAAAAAATATATGAAAGCGCCACAAATTATCGAAGTGACAGATAAAAAAATTACAACTGATAATATTGAGCATGTTTTAGTACCTACGCACCATAAATCACGTTATGAAGTCCTAAAAAAAATAATGCAAGGAATAGATCCTTATATTTGTATAATCTTTTGTAATAAACGTAGTGAAGCACGCGAAGTCGCTAAAAATTTATATGAAGAAGGGTACCGTGTGGGTGAAATTCATGGAGATTTAGAACCAAGAGAACGTCGTCAAATGATGCGAAGAATTAAAAATATGGATTATCAATATATAGTTGCCACAGATATTGCTGCAAGAGGAATTGATATTGATGGTGCCAGTCATATTATTTCAATGAATTTCCCTAGTGAATTAGATTTTTATATCCATCGTGCGGGTAGAAGTGGTCGAGGTAAATATACTGGAGTATGTTATAGTTTGTATTCAACTGATGATGAAGGAAGTATTAAAGCGTTAGAAAACAAAGGAATTACTTTTAGTAATAAAGAATTTAAAAATGGACAATGGATTGAACTTGCCGATCGTGAAAGACGTGTCAAACGTGTTAAACGTACATCTGATTTAGAAACTCAAATTACAAAAATGGTGAACCGTCCTACAAAGGTAAAACCGGGATATAAGAAAAAACGTAAAAGAGAAATCGAAAAGATCTTAAAGAAAAGAAAACGTGAAATTATTCGTCAAGATATTCGTCGTCAGAAAAAAGAACGTGCTAAACAAGCCCAAATTGAAAAACGTATGAAAGAGGAACGATAAAATGCTTAAAATTGGAAGTCATGTGGGAATGTCCGGGAAAGAAATGATGTTAGGTTCAGTCAAAGAAGCGTTATCTTATAATGCAAATACCTTTATGTTTTATACCGGTGCACCCCAAAATACACGTCGTAAAAAAGTGGAAGAATTAAATGTAGAAGCAGCAAAACAATTAATGTTGGAGAATAATATTGATATTAATGATGTCGTTGTTCATGCGCCTTATATCATTAATTTAGGAAATACAATTAAACCTGAAACCTTTGAACTAGCAGTTGATTTTTTAAAACAAGAAATTGAACGTGTTGAATACATAGGTGTTAAAATTTTAGTGTTACATCCCGGTAGTCATGTTAAAGCGGGAGAGCAACTAGGACTAAACCAAATTGTTGAGGGATTAAATGCAGTATTAACTCCTGAAATGAATGTTCGTATTGCACTTGAAACAATGGCAGGAAAAGGTTCAGAATTAGGTCGAAATTTTGAAGAATTACGTTACATTTTCGATCATGTCACTTATCCTGAAAAATTAGGAGTATGTTTAGATACTTGCCATTTACATGATTCCGGATATGATTTAACTCATTTTGATGAGTTACTTGAAGAATTTGATAAGGTTATTGGAATTGATAAGATTTTAGTGATGCATATTAACGATTCTAAAAATGAACGTGGCGCTAAAAAAGATCGTCATGAGAATTTAGGATATGGTTATATTGGGTTTGAAACATTATGTAATATTGTTCATCACCCTAAATTAGAAAATATTCCTAAAATTTTAGAAACACCTTATGTCGATAAAATGCCTCCTTATCAAAAAGAAATTGAAATGTTAAGAAATAAAAAGTTTGAAGAGGGATTAAAATAGTTGGATAAAATTGTTGAAAGAGTTAATAACAAAGGTTGTTAATTCTTTTTTTATGGACTAAAAGTAAAATAATGTAATGTTGAAATTTATAAAGATGAAAAATAAATGAAGATATTTATGTGATTAAAGTTATATCAAAATGGAGTAAAGATGATGCGTATTAAAGATAATCAAAATCATTTAGAGATAGACATTGAAGCGGTGATTACCAGTTATAATCAAGGCGATATGCTTTTAGAAGCGGTTAATTCATTGTGTCAGCAAACATTATTATCTAAAAGAATTATTATTGTAGATGATGGTTCTACGGATAGATATTCGCTTGAAGTGTTAAATGATCTTCAAAATAACATAGATTTACCCGTTCCAATTACTATCTGTTATCAAGAAAACCAAGGTGTATAGTCAGCCAGAAATGTGGGAATTAGACTGACTAATTCATCACTGGTACTTGTTCTTGATGGTGATGATAAACTTGAAGCTAAATATATTGAAAGTGTTAGTCAATTGTTGAATGAAGATCCAACGATGGTAATTGCTTCATCTTGGTTAAAAAACTTTTGGGGTATTAGAAGCAATGGTTTGTTTAAGTGGCGAAAATATTGTTACGTTTTTATCTCATAATTGCTGTCCGGCAACACATATTCTTCGTAAGAAATTCTATGAACAATGTAGTGGTTATGATAAAACTATGCTTTCTGGTTTTGAAGATTGGGATTTCTTTTTAAGTATGTTAGAAACAATGCCGGAAGTACATATTGGAATTGTTGAAAAACCATTGATTAATTATCGTACCACTCAAGTTTCTGCAAATATAAAAAGTATGGAGAAGCGACTTGAATTAATGCGTTATATTATAGAGAAACATCATCACAGTTATCTTAATAATGTGACAAATGTATTGCTGGATCTTGAAAGTATTTCAATTTCAAGATTGTTTGGTTGGGAAAATGAAATCATTCATTCAATCAAAAATAATCATGAATTAAGCGAAGTTTCTTCTTGTTTTATTAAAAATCCAACTTATGGTGATGGCGGAATGGCTAGTGCAGTACATATTGCCTCGATTGATAAGGAGTTATCAGTATCACTATATAAAAAGTTTGTTTATGTAAAGATATACTTATTGAATTGTTAGTCATTTAAAAAATATTAAAAAAAGGCAGATAAGCGATATTATCTGCCTCAAAATTTATCCTACCATTTTTAAAATTTCATCTTTTAAAGTTTGAACCATTTCTTCTTGTTTAACTTTTTTAATGATTTCTCCTTTTTTAATCAATAGTCCTTCTTTAACGCCACCGGCAATTCCAATATCAGCGTGTTCTGCTTCACCCGGACCATTAACCGCACAACCCATAATGGCAACAGTAATATTTGCATGAATTTGATTTAAAAATTCTTCAATTTCTTTAGCAATTGGAATTAAATCATATTGAATACGACCACAAGTAGGACAAGAAACAAGAGTAGGGACGTTATCAAGAAGGTTCATTTCTTTTAATAAAGTTTTTGCGACACTGATTTCTTGTACCGGATCATCGCTTAATGAAATACGAATTGTATTTCCAATGCCTTGATATAATAGAATACCTAAACCGGCACTTGATTTAATTGTTCCACCAAGTTTAGTCCCTGATTCAGTCACTCCTAAATGAAGTGGATAATCAAATGTTTCACTGGCTAATTGATAAGCTTCAATTGTTAATAGTGTTGAAGAAGCCTTTAATGAAATACAAATATCATAAAAATCTAATGATTCTAAAATTTCTACATGACGTTTAGCACTTTCAACCATTGCTTTGGCAGTTGGTTTACCGTATTTTTCAAGTAAATCTTTTTCCAATGAACCAGCATTTACACCGATACGTATTGGAATATTTTTTTCTTTACATGCTTTTACAACGGCTTTAACTTTATCAATTGAACCGATATTACCGGGATTAATTCTTATTTTATCAATCCCTGATTCAATAGCAATTAAGGCTAATTGATAATCAAAGTGAATATCAGCCACTAGTGGAACCTTGACATGTTGTTTAATTTCTTTAATGGCATAGGCATCTTCTTTATTTAACACTGCCATTCTAACAATTTGACAACCTGCCATTTGTAATTGATTAATTTGTTTTACGGTCGCTTCAACATCTTTAGTTTTAGTATTTGTCATAGATTGGATGACAACTTCATTATTTCCTCCAATAACAACATTTCCAACTTTAATTTGTTTTGTTTGCATACGGTTCATTATTGTACCTCCTGCATTATTGTTTTAAATTCATCTAATTTTTCTTTAAAGTAATTAAAAGCATCATCATATAATTGATCTTCTAATGGATTAACACCAGCAATTTTTAATAATTCAATTGGGGAAGTAGAACCACCAGATTTTAAAAATTGAAGATAATGATTAATTTGTTCTTGATCATTTTTCATAATATGGCTTGTAATTGCTAAAGCACAAGTCATTCCTAAAGTATATTTATAAACATAATAATTATAGTAAAAATGAGGAACATAATAACATGAATATTTTGTATAAGGACTTAAAGTCACTTCCGGTCCAAAATATTTTTCATTCATTTCTTGATATAAATCGGTGATAATTTGACTTGACATCGGTTGGTTTTGTTCTGCTTTTTGATGTAAACGATGTTCAAAATCAGCAAAAAAAGGTTGACGATAAATTAATCCTGTACATTGTTCTAATAAATTATAAAGTAAACTTGCTTTTTCTTGATTAGTTTTAGCGTGTTTTAGCATATAATTAATTAGAAGCATTTCATTGACTGTTGAAGCCACTTCAGCCACAAAAATACGATACTCGCTATTTTGAGGTAATTGATACTTTCGTGAAAAATAAGAATGTACACTATGTCCAAGTTCATGGATCATTGTTGATAATGATTGATAGTTTCCGACAAAATTCATTAAAATATAAGGTCTTGTATCATAACACCCACTTGAATAAGCACCGTCACGTTTACCTACATGAGGATAAAAATCAATCCAACGTTCTTTAAAAGCTAATTGAATGACTTCACTATATTCTTTTCCAAAAGGTGAAATGGCTTCTTTAATAATTTTAAAACATTCTTCTTTAGTATATTTTTTGTCTACACCACTTACTAAAGGAACAGATAAATCATAATTATAAAGTATATCTTGATTTAATAATTGCTTTTTAAGAAGATTGTATTCATGAAAATAAGTCAAATATTTTTCATTGGCATGGTAAAGTATTTTTTCAAATAATGAAGTAGGGGCTTGGTCTAAAAATAAACTGGCTTCTAATGAGCTTTTAAAATGACGTGTTTTCGCTAAAAAGGCATCTTTTTTCATTGTATTAGATAAAGTTTTAGCATAGACATTTTCAAAACGTTGATATTCTTTAAAAAAGTTTTCATAGGCTTGTTTTCTAACCATTGGATCTTTATTTCTTAAAAATTCATTTAACGTTGCATTATTTAAAAATTCTTCTTTTCCATCAACAAGCACCGGTTTAAATTCAAGGCGAAGATTATCAAAAACTTCACTACCGGTATCGATTAAAGGTGAAACCTCCGCAATGAAATTTTCCATTTCTTGATTTAAAGTATGACTAGCTTGTCTTAAAATTTCACTTACATAATAACGATAATCTTTTAACACATCATCTTGGAGTAAAGTTTTAACTTCTGTGGCGTGTTCAATTAATTCTAAATCGATAAAAGTAAGTTGTTGACTGGCTTTTTCATATAAAGCCATCACTTTGGCTTCTAATGTTTTATTTGTTTGATTTTTAGGTTCAACGTCGCTAGTTAAGTGAGTAAAACAATATAATTTTGAAATCAAACGATCAAATAGTGTATTTAATTCTAAAAAATCGTATAATTTAGAACTAGATTGCGTCAGTTTATTTTGATAGGTTAATAATTGATCAAGTATTTGAGTAGCTTTATTTAAATCTTGTTCAAATTCTTCTAAGTCTTTATAAATTAAAGATAAATCCCATGTATCTAAGATATTGATGTCAGTTCTTTTCATCGAATCTTCCTTTCTTTTTTTAATCTATTTCTATTATAGCAAATTTTTTAATAATGTATAATAAAAAGCAATCTTGAAGATTGCTTAACAGTAAATTAAAAACTCTATTGATTAATTAATAGAGTTTACTAATTTTTGAAGTCTAGATTTTTGTCTAGATGCATAGTTTTTATGATGGAATCCTTTTGTTACAGATGCATCCAATTTGCTTACAGCTACGTTTAAAGCTTGAACAGCTTCTTCTTTATTACCAGCTTCAACAGCAGTTAAAACATTTTTAATTGCAGTTTTTAATGCAGATTTGTATGATTTATTAACCGCACGTTTAGCATCATCGTTTTTATAACGTTTGATTTGTTGTTTCATGTTTGCCATTTTATCAACCTCCGATTCATTTCCTAATTGATTTTATCAAAAATACAAATAAAATGCAACTTCTATTTTAAAAAAATATTGAATGGGTAAACTATTTTGGGTGATAAAATGAATAATTATACAGATTTAGCACGAGAATCGATTGAACATTTAAAAGAAAATGTCGATTATCGTTTCTCAAAAAAATTTTTTCAAGATATTATATTAGAAAATTATGAGTTTTTAAAAGAACCAAAAAGGACTTATTTTGAAATCATACTTAAAGAATTAGAGGCTTCTTCATTACAAAAGGCATTTGAAGAAGTATTCAAACCTTATTTAAACAAAAAAAGAATTTTAATTGTGGGAGTGGGAAATATCTATTTTAATGCAGATGCCATTGGACCATTAGTGGTCAGTCATATGGAACCTGTTTTAGATCATTTATATTTATTAATCCCACGTGTCAAAGGACAAAGCGGTATGGATAGTGCTAAGTTAGTTAAAAAAGTTAAAGAATTATATGACATTGATTTAGTCATTGCTATAGATGCATTATGTGCTATTGAAACGAATTCCTTATTTCAAACTATTCAAATCAATACAATGGGAATTCAACCTGGTAGTGCTTTATCTTCTTCTAATGAATCGATTACAAAGGAATATTTAGGATGTGATGTTTTAGCGATGGGCATACCTTGTGTCATTAAAGTTGGGAGTTTAATTAATGAATTTTTTAAAGATGTTGAAGGTTTTTTTTATGAGTCATTAAATGATTATTCAAGTGTATTAAAAGTGACTGGTAAAAAAGAATATCAAGGACAATTAAGTTTAGCGCATAAAGAAAAACTTTTAGGCGAAATAGGGTTATTAAACAACGACCAGCGTTTAGATTTAATTAATGATATTATTCGACCAGTGAATAAAGATTTAGTTGTTAGTGTTAAAGAGGCAGATAAAAGTGTCAAAGATTTAGCACTGATTATTAGTCAATGTTTACAAAATATTTTTAAATAAAGGTTCTAAAAATTAAATCATCTTCATATATATTAAATAACTGAAGGTGATAAGATGAAAAAATATTCAAGACTTTTTTTAATATTTAAAGTAGTATGTTTTGCAGTATTCTTTTTTTCAATTAATATTTATACACAAAGTTTGATAAAAAAAACAACTAGTGTGAGTGCATTAGAACAAAGTCAAACAGAAGTGAATGCATTAGAGAATAAATTAACAAAACTCAATCAAAATCAAGGGAAATCTAAAAAGATATATATTTATTCAACACATCAACAGGAAGAATATGTAGGTGGAAATGTGGTGGAAGGAAGTAAATATTTAGCCCAAACACTTGAAAAAATGGGATATGAAGTGATTGTCGAAGAAAGTGATTTTGAAGCATACGGAGCAAGTAAGGGTTTAAATTATAATAAACTATATAATGTATCAAATACTTTTTTGACAGAAGCGATTTTAAAACATGGTGGTTTTGATATGATTATTGACTTTCATCGTGATTCAGTGGGTGCAAATGTTTCCAGGTTAATGTCAAATAACAAATCCTATGCCAAAATGATGTTTGTCATTGGCAAGTTAAGTGAAAATGTGGAATCAGTGAGAAATACTTCACAAGCACTATCTTCATTAATTGAAAGTTATGTGCCAGGAATTAGTCGTGGCATATTAGAAAGAGAAGCGTATTATAATCAATTTGTTGCGAAAAAGATGTTATTAATCGAAGTAGGGGGAGTCGAAAATGAATTTAGTGAAGTTAAATATAGTTTGGAAGTATTGGCACTTGCCATCAACGATTATTTAAGTAATGAAAGTTAAAGATATTATTATTGATTTAATATTAGTGATTGCATTTTTTATCATTTGTCAATCATTAATACTAAAACCCCAACTTAAAACAAATATGATCGAAGAAGCAACAACAGCATTAGAAAAAGATATAGATGACAAAAAACCATTACAAGATCATTATATTATTTATGATGATGGTAAAGAAAATTTAATTGCCAAAAGTGCCAAAGGAATCAGTCAAGGAATTAGTGTGGTGATTGAAATGGTGGTATTATTTATCGGTGATTTGATTTCTTTATTAATTGGTTAAAAGTTTAAGATTACTAAATAGTGGTTTTAAACTTTTTTATGTTTTATAAACAGAGTGATTTAATATTTTGTAAAAAAATTCGTTTATATTTTCATCATAGAATTTGTGTAGATATTTAAAATATATTTATTTTATTTAGTTTGTTAGATTAATCATAAACTTTTTTGGGTTAAATAATACATACTACCATTTTTTTAGTATTGCTTTAATTTTTTTATATAGATTTTTTCTTTACACACCTTATAAATTGGTATAATATTATGACTATGATTTATCAATATAGGTGGTGAAAATAATGTTTAAAACAGCAAAAGAAGTATATGATTTTATTGATATGCAAAAAGATAGAGTTTATTCATTAGATAACTTTAAAAAATATATGAATTTTATGAATAATCCTCAAAATAAATTAAAATGTATTCATATCGGCGGTACTAATGGAAAAGGGAGCACAACTAATTATATTACCCATGTTTTAATGATGCAGGGGTATCATGTAGGGACATTTACTTCGCCATATTTAGAAACACCATTGGATTCAATTTGCATTAATCAACAAAATATTGAAGAAAAGTTTATCGTTGATTTAGCTAATCAATATATGAACCAGTGGCTTGAATTTGAAATTTCTAAATTTGAAATCGAAGTGTTTATCGCTATTACATATTTTATAAGTCAAAAAGTAGATTATGCTATTTTTGAAGTCGGTTTAGGTGGCGAGTTAGATGCAACTAATATCATTATGCCTCTTGTTGCTATCAATACAAACATTGGATTAGATCATGTGGCTTTTTTAGGAGATAGTTATGAACAAATTGCTCAAACTAAAGCAGGTATTATCAAAACTAAAATTGATTACATTACTGGTGAAACTAAAAAAGAATGTTTGGATATTTTTAATGAAGTTTGTCGAAAACATCAAAGCAAATTAATTCAAGTCAAAAAAGCATCAAATATTAAACAAAATCCATTTGTTTCTTTTGATTATGAAAATTATCATATTGAATTAAATACTTTGGCGTTATATCAAGTTAAAAATGCTTCTTTAGCTTTAGAGGTTTTATTGTATTTAAAACATCATGATTATATTGAATTAAATGATCAATCAATCATCAAAGGATTTAAAAAGGCCTATTGGAAAGGACGTTATGAAATTATGAGAAAAGATCCTTTAGTGATTATTGATGGAGCACATAATGATGATGGGATTAAAATGCTTATTGAATCTTCAAAAAATTTAAATCACATTAAAGTGATATTCACTGCTTTAAAAGATAAATCAACGCATAATATGATCAAATTGTTATTAACATTAACTGATGATATTGTAATTACTGAATTTGATTTTTATCGTGCAAAAAAAGCAGAAGAACTTGCGGAAGATTTTAATGTGAAAATATGTAAAGATTGGCAAAAAGCCGTTGATGATGGATTAAAACATCAAGGTCCATTAATTATTACAGGTTCTTTGTACTTTATTAAAGAAGTTAGAAAATATTTATTAAAGAAGGGAGAAGCTACTACTTTATAAGTAAGTCAATGAAAAGAATGTACGGTATATGACATATCGGAATTAACGCCTGTGGAGTAGAAACGACGTTGAAGCAGGAAACACATTTTCATGCGTAGCAATAAAATGTATGTATGTTCAAATTATAGTTTTAATCATTATTCTTGTTTTAGGAGGTTTTATTTTTAAAACCTATCCATTTAAAGCTGATGTTAAAAAGATGTCATTAGCAGCAATTTTAATTTTATTAAACGTATTATTAAATCGATTTTCGATGATGGTACCATTATTTGGATTTCCAAGTTTGAAAATTAGTTTTGAAATTATTCCTTTGATTATTGCGGGAATGTTATTAAATCCAAGTTATGCATTTATTGTAGGATTAAGCGTGGACTTAATTGGACTGATTGTTGTTCCAACACAATTTCCGTTTTTAGGCTTTACACTCAATAATATTTTACGGCCACTTATCCCATCACTTTGGGTCTATTATCAAAGAAATATTCATTCAAAAACTATTAATCGACTTTTGGAGGGAGGATTAATTATTCTAACTTCAATTGCTTCGATTTATATTTTCAATTTAAAACAAGTGGTGATTTCTAAAGAGGAATTAATACTTAGTCAGTCTTTAAAATATTCAATGATTACTTTGCTTATTGTTGCTTCAATAATTTTGATTTTTATCAGTCGTTTAATGCAATCAAAATTAAGTGGACAAAAACGTAATGATTTAACACATTGGATTTTAATGGTAAGTGTTTTAGAAATTGGAATTAATTTATGTTTAACCCCGATTTGGTTACAAACAATGTATAATATCCCATTTATGGCCTCTTTACTTGTGAGAATTTTAAAAGCTTGTCTCATGATTCCAATCAATTCGATGATGGGATATAGTTGTTATGAATTGATAAAAAAAGTGGTAGATTAATATATGCAAAAATAAGTTTAACTACAAAAAAACAGTTAAACTTATTTTTTTTATAGCAATTGTAAATTTAAATACTCAAGTAATCCTAGATAAATTCCATAAGCAAATTCATATTGCATATTTTTTAATAAAATAGCATCTTTAGTGTTTGTAATATAACCTAACTCCACTAAAATAGCAGGCATTTTTGTACGTCTTAATACAAATAAAGAAGGATTAATACGTACCCCGTTATTTTTAGTTCCCACTTCTTTCACAATATTTTCTAAAACATCAGTGGCTAATTGATAACTAGGACTATTTTGCTTATAGACATAAACTTCACTGCCATTAGCATTGGTATTGGTGCTGGCATTCGCATGAATACTAATAAAATAATCGGCAGGCCATTGGTTGGCTAATGCCACTCGTCTCACTAAACTTGAAGAATTACTTGTTCCTAAAACTTCTGTTGGCGAGTTGCGTGAAACTCTTACTTCAAAACGAGGATCTTCTTCTAAAAGATCTTGTAAATAGATACCCACATTATAAGTAATATCTTGTTCTTTTAAATTATTGCCTAAAGCACCGGTATTCCAATTACTTGGATTATGACCTTGGTCAATAAATATTTTAATAGCGATAATATCACCCACTTTTCATTGTATTATATGAGTTTAATGATGAATTGGTGATTATGATTGTTTAAAAAAAATAAAAATGATATAATTTGTTAAAACAAGGGAGGGATAAAAATGTCAAATTTGATTAAATTAAGAGAAATGAAATTAACTGATGCGAAAATGTTATATCCTTTAACTTCAAATATAGAATGTGGTAAATATATGCGTCATGGAGCACATCAAAGTTTAGAACAAACACAAGCAATGGTCGAAAAATATTGTCGTAATGAAAATCTTGCTTATATTATTGAAGATGAAACCAATCTAACAATTGGATTTGTAGCTTTAGCAAAACAAGATGAGTTAAATCATTCATTAACATTAATGACGTTTCCTGAGTATTGGAATAAAGGCTATACTTCTATTGCTATGCAATTGGTACTTGAAAAAACCAAAGAATCTTCAAAAATTAATACAATAATTTCTTATGTGGTGAAAGAAAACATCGGTTCATGTCGTATTATGGAAAAATGCCATTTTGAATTAGTCAATACAATTGATGATCCTAAACATCAAATAGTTAATGTTTATAAGTTAAATGTATAAGGAGGAGCGTATGGAAAAGAAAAAAATAGTATTTATGGGAACAGCCACTTTTTCACAAGCTGTTTTAGAAATGTTAATTAAAGAAGGATATGCCATCGAATTAGTTGTAACACAACCTGATCGTAAAGTGGGGCGTAAAAAAGAAATCAAAATGCCAGAAGTTAAAGTGGTTGCACTTGAAAATAATATTCCAGTTTTTCAACCTAATAAAATCAAAGAAGATTATAAAATCATTGAAGAAATTCAACCTGATTTAATTATTACAGCGGCTTATGGTCAAATTTTACCTAAAGGATTATTAAATATTCCTACTTTAGGGTGTATCAATGTTCATGCTTCATTACTTCCTGCTTATCGAGGAGGTGCGCCAGTACATCAAGCGATTATTGATGGTAATGAATATACCGGAGTGACAATTATGTATATGGTCAGTAAAATGGATGCCGGTGATATGATTGCAAGTTGTAAAGAAAAAATCGAACTTGATGATACAGTCGGTACTTTATATGACAAACTTTCAATAGCAGGTGCAAATTTATTAAAAGAAGTATTACCTTCAATTTTAGAGGGAACAAATTCAAGAGTAAAGCAAGACGAAACTTTAGTAACTTATGCTCCAACAATCTCACATGAAGATGAACACGTTGATTTTAATACCACTGCTTTTTTAACAGATTGTAAAATTAGAGGACTAAATCCTTGGCCTGGGGCTTATACAACTTATCAAGGGAAAACCGTTAAACTTTGGGCGGGTAAAATTCATCAATGTGAAAATGCAATGAAACATCATGCGCATCAACAAAACGGAACAATCGTTAAATTATTTAAAGATGCAATTGGAGTGAAAGTTGAAGATGGTGTGTATTTAATTACCGAACTTCAACTTGAAGGTAAAAAACGTATGGCAGCTAAAGACTTATTAAACGGTCATCATGGTTTTGAAGTAGGGCAATGTTTTAAATAGGGGGATATAATGAATTTAGAAAATAGTTTTGATTTATTTTTATATGTTGCAATGTTGTTTGATTTGGCTTTTAAAATGCATCGTACGAACAAAATAAAACACCAAATGCCTAAATGGCAAAGGTATCGCATCAATAATTCTTTGTTGAAAAAATATATCTATATCATCATCACAGCAATAAATATCGGTTATATTGGTTATCGTTTGTACAATATTGTTATCAATCAAAATTATAATTTTAATAATTTCGCATTGATTTTACCGGTAGTAATGTATTATGTTATTTTTGATTATTTAATTTCAGGTATTTATTTTAATCAACGTAGTATTTATTATAAACAAGAATTCATGTATTACAGTGATTTTAAATACAGTTATCGACGACAAGAAAATAATTATTTCATTTATTCTATTCATTATCAAAATGACAAAAATGGTTCACGTGATTTTGAAATAAAAATTAAAGATGAACCTCAAGCCTATGCTTTGCTTTCAAGTATTCCTTTTAAAGAGTTAAATGAGTAAAAACATCTGATGATGTTTTTTTTCATTTTTATAAAATATCTTCTAAATACAAAAACTATGGTATAATAAAACAAAAAATAAAGGAGGAAATAACATGGCTGTATTAGATCAAAGTCAACCGATGTATAAATATTTTGAAGAAATTAGTCAAATCCCAAGAGGTTCTTTTAATGAAGGTGCAATCAGTGATTATTTAGTAAAATTCGCTAAAGCACATCAATTAAAATATGTTCAAGATGAAATGAAAAATGTCATTATTTATAAAGAGGCAAGTCAAGGTTACGAAGACCATGAACCCGTGATGCTTCAAGGACATATTGACATGGTTTGCGAAAAAAATAATGATGTAGACCATGATTTTTTTAATGATCCATTAGATTTATATATCGAAGATGGATTTGTAAAAGCAAGAGGGACAACATTAGGTGCAGATGATGGTTTTGCAATAAGTTATATGCTAAGCATATTAGCAGATCCTACTTTAAAACACCCACCATTAGATTGTGTATTTACTGTTCAAGAAGAAGTAGGGTTATTTGGAGCAATGAATATTAAGGCAAAAGATATTCGTGCGAAACGTATGATTGGTATGGATACCGGTGGTGAAAATATCACTTGTGTTTCTTCATCTGGGGGGAGAAGCACCTATGCAAGTAAAAATATGACTTTAATTGATAATCAATATCCAACTTTCAAATTAACAATTACCGGTTTAAAAGGCGGACATTCCGGGGGGAATATTCATAAAGAACTCGGAAATGCTAATAAACTTGCTTTTAGAATACTACAAAAGTTATTAACACTAGATGATGTTTATTTAGTAAATGTAAAAGGTGGATTAAAAGATAATGCCATTCCTAGAGAGTGCGAAGTGGTGTTTAGTTTTGATTCTTCGATTAAATTCATTGATAAAATCATCGCTCAAGAAGCCAAAGACATTCAACATGAATTAGAATTTAGTGATCCTAATTTTAAATATCATTTATCACAAGTTGAAAAAACGCAATATTGCTTTGATGCTTTATCCTCTAAAGAAACGATACAATTTGTTTACTTAGCCCCTAATGGATTTAAAGCACGTAGTATGGTCATCGATGGGTTAACGACAGTATCTTTAAATTTAGGCGTTATTGAAACAAAAGATTGTCAGTTACAATGCCATTTTTCGTTACGTAGTCCTATTAAAAGTGCAGTTGAACAATTAACGAATGAAATTACAGTTTTAGCAAGTTTATTAAAATTAGAGGTTAAAAGTTTTGCTGATTATCCAGGGTGGAATTATGAAGAAAACTCAACAATGCGTGACATTTTAAAAACAGTTATATTTGAAAAATTAAATAAAGAATTAATCAGTGAAGCAAGTCATGGTGGTTTAGAAACAGGGGTATTTAAAGGTTTAATTCCTGAATTAGATATTGTAACAATGGGACCACATTGTTTTGGGGCGCATACACCGGAAGAAAAAATGGATTTAAAATCGTTTAAACGTATGTATGATGTTTTATTAGCATTTTTAGAAAGGTTATAGAATTATGTATTATCAACATTTAAAAATTAATCATACACCGGTTTTATTTTATAAAGCCAAAAGTCCACATCGTCCGGTAATATTTGAAATGCACGGGGGCGGATTTATGTTTGGGAGCGCTTCAAGTGATGCGATTATGTGTCATCGTTTAAGAAATGAATTGGATATTAATGTCGTATCAATTGATTATACATTATCAACTGTTGCTTCTTATCCTACACAGTTAAATGAAGTGTATAATACAATGCTTTATTTTTATAAGCACGCTTTAGAGTTTGATATTGATCCTCATAAATTTATGACTTTAGGTCATAGTGCAGGGGCTAATTTAGCAACCTCTGTTTGTTTAAAAGTCTTAAGAACAAAAGAATTTAATATTTTACTTCAAATACTAGATTACCCTTATTTAGATTTGGTCACTGATCCATATCAAAAAACAGATTATCCCGGCTCAATTGCTCCTAAATTTATGCAAATGTTTAGAGAAAAATATTGCCCTAATCAAAATTATGAAGATCCACTTGTTTCACCAATTAAAGCTAGTAAAGAGGAGTTATCACAACTCCCTCCGGCAGTTATTGTTTTAGCTGAATACGATTCACTTAAAGACGAAGGGTTAAAATATGCTAATTTATTAGCAGAAAATTACGTGGAAACACATTTTAAAGTCGCTAAAAATAAAGTTCATGCATTTATGGAAAAATATTTTAGTGCTTCTAGAGAAATCTATATTAAATATTCAGAAGAAAGAATTTTTATTTGGATTAAAGGTTTAATCGAATATTATTGTCATCGTGAATTTTAAAGAAACCAAGCACATTAATTTGTGTTATGGTTTCTTTTTTAAACGATAAAATTGAATGGTAATGTAAATAAAACAGACAAAGCAAAATAGATTTAAGTATAATGGATTAAAGATAGTCAATATTTCTCGAATTAACGGATGAATACAACCAACTAATAATACCCCTAAAAATCCCCAACATAATGAATAAAATAAACAAATTCGTTTAGTAAATGTGAAGCGAAATTGACTATAATTCCATAATTGTATTTTTAAATCCTTTTCTAAAAAATAATGTATCAAATATTCTAAAGTTGTTCCTATGATAACGGAATAAAAAAATGTATTAGTGAGTAAATCGTCATAAAAAGCTACTTTTAAAATGATCAAAGCACCAAAGCCATATAATGGGATAAAAGGCCCTTTTAATAGCCCTGAAAAACACACTTTCTTTTTTAGAATTGAAACATATAACGATTCTAAAATAAATCCGATAAATGAATAAATAATAAATTCAACAATAATAATCACCTCCTTAAAATATATTAAAATATGAATTGTTTATTCATTATATTTTGTTATAATGAATTATAGGAGGTATTTATAATGGGAAAACTAGGAATTTCAATTTATCCAGAACACTCAACACTAGAAAAGGATAAGGCTTATTTAGATTTGGCAGCTAAATATGGTTTTAAAAGAGTGTTTACATGTTTGCTTTCAGTAAACAAACCAAGAGAGGAAATTAAAAAAGAATTTAGTGAATTAATTTCATATGCCAACAGTTTAGGAATGTCAGTAATTGTCGATGTAGCACCAAGTGTGTTTAAAAATTTAGACATTACCTATGATGATTTATCTTTTTTTAAAGAAATTGGGGCAGCCGGATTTAGATTGGATGAAGGATTTGATGGTTCGGTTGAAGCAAGAATGACACATAATAAAGAAGGGTTAATGGTTGAATTAAATGCGGGTGATACAACTTATTATATTGATCAAATTATGTGTAATTTACCAGATAAATCAAAATTAACTGCTTGTTATAACTTTTATCCACAACGTTATACAGGTCTAGGAATGGGACGTTTTATTGAAGCTGGAATGAAGATGAAAAAATACAACATTAATTTAGCGGCATTTGTTTCAAGCCAACAAAAAAATACTTATGGACCATGGGACGTTTATGAAGGTTTATGTACATTAGAACAACATAGAGATTTACCAATTGATGCACAAGCTCGTCACTTAGCGGCAACTGGAATTATAGATGATATTATTATCGCTAATGCATATGCAAGTGAAGAAGAATTAAAATCATTAGGAGAACTTAATTTTAGTAAATTAGAATTAGGAATTGTTTTAAATGAAGGATTAAGTGATGTTGAAAAGGAAATCATTTTCAATTATCCTCACAATGTTCGTGCTGATATGTCTGATTATATGGCAAGATCAACAATGCCACGTATTGTTTATAAAGATGAAACAATTACTCAAAAACATACACAGCCATTAAAACGTGGAGATGTTGTCATTTTAAATGATAATTATGGTCATTATAAAGGTGAACTTCATATTATTTTACAAGATATGCCGGCAGATGATCGAAAAAATGTTGTCGGACATTTACCTGAATATGAATTATGTATGTTAGATTATGTATTACCAAAAGTAAGATTTAAATTTAAAGAAGTTAAATAGTTAGAGAAGTACCTTTTTTTGATTTAAAGGTACTTTTTTTCAAATATTAATGTAATTTTAAGTTATTTATGATAAACTTTTTAGGTATTGGAGGGAGTTTATGAAAGTAAAACGAATGATCGCAACTGTTTTATATTTTTTAAGTATTTTAATCTTGATTAGTTGTATCTATGCTAATTATACCTATTTAGTTAAATCATTTAGTCAAATTGTATTTTTACTCCAAGTCCCTTCACAACCTGGAGATATGGGAATGCTTTTTGAATGGGGATTATGGTGTTTACTTCCCAGTATCCTTTTAACAGTTCTATATGTTGTATTTTTAAATCATTTTAGCAAATTTATTCATTTTAAATGGATACAAAAAATCATCATTTTTTTAAAACGATTTTATAATTCTGTTGCCATAGGTTGTTTAATTTTCGCTTTGACATTTGTAATTATCAATTACGATGTTTATGGCTATATGACTAAGCAAATTCAAAAGACAGAGATTTATGAAACTTATTATCGTGATCCTAAAGAGGTACAGTTAAAATTTCCTGAGCAAAAAAGAAATTTAATCCATATTTATTTAGAATCAATTGAAAGTAGTTTTGTTTCTAAAGAAAATGGGGGCATTTCAACACAAAGTTATATCAAGGAACTTGAACAATTGGCATTAAATCATATTAATTTTTCGCAACATGATTTAATTGGCGGTTCACAAACAATTATCGGTACACAATGGACAATTGGGGCACAAGTAGGTCAAGATGCTGGAATTCCTTTAACTTTACCTATTGAGGGAAATAGTTATACTTCAACAAAATCTTTTTTACCGGGGGCTTATACAATTGGGAATATACTAGAAGATTATGGCTATCATCAAGTATTTTTATCCGGTTCAAAAGCCTCATTTGGAGGAACTGAAAATTTTTATCAACATGGAAATTATGAAATTAAAGATTATGACTACATGATTGAAAAAGGTTATTTACCTAGTGATTATTATAAATTTTGGGGATATGAAGATCGTTTACTTTTTGATTTTGCAAAAAAAGAATTGTCTTTATTGGCTAGTCAAAGTGAACCGTTTAATCTTGAAATGATTACAATGGACGCTCATATGCCTTATGGTTATGAATGTGAAAATTGCCCTAAAATTTCAAACGATCAATATGAAAATGTATTAGCCTGCCAATCAAAACAAGTCAGTGAATTTATTGAATGGTGTCAACAACAAGATTTTTATGAAAATACAACTATTGTGATTACCGGTGATCATAATAGTATGGCACAAAAATTTTTCGATAATTTAGATAAAAACTTTTCGCGTACACCATATAATGTATTTATTAATACTGCATTGCCTTGTACGAATAATAAAAACAGACAATTTAGTGCAATGGATTTTTATCCTACAATTTTGGCCTCAATGGGCGTAGAAATAGAGGGAGAGCGTTTAGGATTGGGAACAAATTTATTTTCTAATCAACCCACATTACTTGAAGAACTAGGTTGGAGTTTAAATACTGAATTACAAAAGAAGTCTGATTATTATACGCATAATATTATCGGAATTAAATAATGATAGGGTTCATTGTTGAACTCTTTTTTTAATTTTCTAGTATTTATGAACTAAATTGATAATAAATAATAGGAGGTGAAAAAATGGAAAGTGTATTTGAAGGGATTTTGTATCAAGCTTTAAAAAAGAAGGCGAGTGATATTCATTTAATTTCACGCCAAAATTTCTTAAATATCGATTTTAGAATTAAAGGACAACTTATTAATTACACATCGCTTGATTTAAAGGAAGGAAACAAGTTAGTTAATTATATTAAGTTCCAATCAAATATTGATTTAAATTATCAACTAATTTATAAAACTGGTTCTTTTGAATTTTTAGTCAATGAACAGTTTGTCCCTTTGCGGGTAAGTTTTATTCCAACACATCAAGGAAGTAATTTGGTCATTAGAATTCTTGGACAACAGAAGTTTAAATCTATTACCGCTTTAACAAAACAAAAATCGGCTATTGAGTATTTGAATCAATTATTAAAATATCAAGCAGGTTTAATTTTAATGAGTGGCCCAACTGGTGTAGGCAAATCGACCACATTACATACTTTACTTAATGAAATGTATCAACAACAAAAACTAAATATTATTACCATAGAAGATCCAATTGAAATTGTTGAAGAAAATTTTATACAAATTCAACTTAGTGCAAATGAAAAACAAAGTTTTGAAAAAGCATTAAGACAAATATTAAGACATGACCCAGATGTTGTAATGATCGGTGAAATTCGTGATGAATTATCGGCACAAATTGCAGTACGTTTAGCCTTAACTGGTTGTTTAGTCTTTGCATCGATTCACGCTAAAGACTGTATTGGGACATTACAACGATTATTTAATTTACAGTTAAATTTAGTGGATTTAAAAGAGGTTTTAGTTTCAGTTATTTGTCAAAGGCTGATTTACGAACAATCAACGGCAATTTATGAATGGTTAGATTTAAAACAATTGAAACAATATTATCAAAACCAATTGAATTACTATTTTCGATTTAATGATCATTTACAACAACTTCTTGAAGTTGGTTTAATTAGATTAGAGGATTTAGTAGGAACTGAATTTGAATCGTTATCTTATTCTAGAAACTCTAGCAAGTTTAATTAATTCTCAAGAATCATTAATCGAAAGTTTCAATGTTTTAAATCTCGTTTTTACAAAATTACCTATTGAAAAGATTAAACATTCATTAAATCATGGTGAACCAATTGAAAAAACAATGACTTATTTAATTCAAGATAATTTATTTTTAGAATTTTTTACTTTTTATTTAGAAACTAACTTCGTCGATCAAGCGATTTTAAAGTCGGTAGAAATTTGTCGAAAAAAAGATGAATTAAAAAATCATATTTTAAAGTCGTTAATTTATCCGGCGTTTTTGTTAATAGGATTACTTTTATTTTCATTCGTAGCAGTTTTTTATTTACAACCACAATTATTAGAATTTTATCATTCTTTTGAAATTCAAAGAACATGGCTATCTATATTATTTTTAAATCTTTTATTTGTTTTTCCATTGGTGTTATTAATTGTCATTGGTTTATTAAGTGCCATTTCAATATATTTTTTCTTATTTTTAAAACAACAACATTTTGAACAATTAGAAAGATGGTTAAAAATACCACTCTTTCATCAGCTTTTAAAAAAATACTATACACTAAAATTTTGCTTATATTATAAAGAATTAGTGAAAATGAAATATGATTTTAAAACCATGTGTGAGTTATTATCGAATCGCATTCAAGATCGATGTTTGAAAATGATTGTATTTGAATTTAAAGAACAAATTTTAAAAGGTGATGCATTAGAAATAATTATTCAAAATTTTACTTTTTTTGAAGACTATTTTAAAACTATTTTCACATTATCATTACATCATCAAAATCCGCAAAATTTATTAGACCAATACTATACGACAACATTAATGTTATTAGAAACAAAGATTAAACAAAAAGTTACTGTGATGGTTATAGGTGTTTATGGAATTGTCGGGGGTTATATTATTGGGATATATATGGGAATGGTGATGCCGATGATGAATATGCTTGAAAATTTTTAGAGAGGGGGAATAGGCGTGAAAAAAGGTTTTACGCTAATAGAGAGTTTATTTGTAATTGCAATAATGATGGTAATTTTATTAGTAGTTGTTCCTAATATTACAAGTAAAAATAAAGTAGTTAAAGATAAAGGATGTGAGATGTTACTAGAAACGATTAATAGTAATATTGTCATGTATGAAATTCAATATGGCGAACTGCCAAATTCAATTGATGAGTTAATCAGTCAAGGATTACTAAAAGAAAATCAACGTACATGCCCAAATGATGCAAGTATTTATATTAGTGATGGACAAGCCTATGCATCTTAAAAAGGGATTTACTTTAATTGAAGCATTATTTGTATTATCTATATTATTAGTATTAATGATTTTTAGTTCTCCTAATCAACAAAAAGTTAAATCTTTAGATTGTTTAGAAGTTGAAAGTTATCTTTATTATAAACAAAGTGAAGCAATGGTAAGTAAACAAACTCAAGCATTGGATTATAACCATTTAACATTTAATGAAAATGGAAACATTAATCATGCAAGTACTATTCATTTTGAAAAATTTAATTGTATTATTCAATTAGGGGCAGGACGTTTTTATTTTGAAAAAAGGGTTTAGTTTGTTAGAAAGTTTATTTGCCTTTAGTATTTTAAGTATTGTCATTGTGATGATTTACCAATCTATTATCATTGTTTATAAAAACAAAATTGAAACACAAAAAAATTATCGTCTTCAAATCGAATCAATTGAAGAAAAATTACATTCACTGTTTTTACCTGTGGAGGATTTAGAATGGGCGTTAAATCTGGTTTTGTATTAGTAGAAGTATTATTTACAATAGCAATTAGTAGTTTGGTAAGCGTAGGGTTATTAAATAGTATAACAAATTTAAAAAAAGTAGAAAAACCAAATTATGACTATCATGATATTGATCTAGTGTGTAAACAATTACAACAATATTTAATTAAAGCTAATCATTTAGAAGTTTCAAATCAAGAGTTAAGTTATCAAATTGAAAGTCAACCTTATAAATTATCATTAAATCAACATCGTTTGATTAAACAAGATGGTTTTGAAATTTTGTTATTTAACGTTGATGAAATTGATTTTGAAATTAATGATTATTGTGTGATTAAAATAAGAAGAAATGAAGAATGGTTTTCAAGAATTATAAAGGTGATGAGAGTTGAAGAAGGTTAAATATGGATTTGTTTTAAAACAAACTTTAGTTATTTTTATGTTTTTAATCTCTTTTTTACTTGTTTTTATTCATATTGTTAATCAAGATAGCCAAACTTTAAAAAACAATTTAATTATTGAAAAACAAAAAGCTGTTGAATTAATTTTAACTTCTTATTTTAGTTATTATTATGATCGTAGTGAAGAATATTATATCGAATATGATGACTTTACTTTAGATTATCAAAGTGAGGTTCAAGAGGATTATTCTATTTTAAACAGTCGTGTTTGTTTTAATAAGTGTTACAGTATTCATGGACGCTTTAATCACAAAAATAAAATTATTGATGAATGGACGTATAAATCCGAATAATTTTTCAATACTTCTATTGGGGTGGTTTAATGAAAATTTTATCATTATCTATTTATAGCTTTTTATTATGGCTTTTTTTTCAATTCATTACTTTTTTATTTTTAACTCAATCGTTTTTTTATGAAATGACCTTACTTAAAGTAGTGACTTCTCTTATTGGCGGAATGATATTAAGTTATCTATTTGTTTTTATTATTAATTATTTAAAAATGAACAAATATGTTTTAATCCTTGTCTCAAGTTTTATTTTTCTAATATTAGAAATGGCAAGTTCAGTCTTTGTTTTGGATTTCTTTAACATATTACACTTATTTTTATCAAATTTTTTATATTCTTTTATTATTATTTCTTCACTTCGTGCTTAAAATTTGCTATAATTTAATGTTGTTAAGGGTGTACCCTTATTAAAAAATAGAGAATAGGAGAATGAAATAATGATTGGTGTTGGAGATTTAAGACCAGGAATGACTTTCCAAGTTGATGGAAATTTATATGTTGTTTTAGAAGCTAGCCATAATAAAACAGCTAGATCTGCTGCAAATGTTAAAGTAAAAATGAAAAATATGCGTACTGGGTCAACTACTGAAACAACTTTTGGTGGAAACGATAAAGTAGCTAGAGCACATATTGATAAAAGAAAAATGCAATATTTATATGATAGCGGAGATTTATTAGTTTTCATGGATAATGAAACTTATGAACAAATTGAAATCCCTTCAGAAAATTTGAAATGGGAAATTAACTTCTTAAAACCTAGTGATGAAGTTGAAGTCACAAGTTTTGAAGGAGAAGTTTTAGGAGTTGCATTACCTATTAATGTTCCTTTTACAATTACTGAAACTGAACCTGCTGTTAAAGGAGATACTGCAACTGGAGCAACTAAAAACGCAACTATTGAAACAGGCTTCCAAATTAAAGTTCCTTTATTTATCAGTGAAGGTGAAGTTGTTATTGTAAGCACTGTTGATGGAAAATATGTAGGTAGAGCTTAAATAAGTTTTAAAAGATATATCAATGATGATATGTCTTTTTTAATGTTTTTTTTCATATTCTTCAAACTTTTGCATATATTAGAGTGTCTACATAGAAAGGAGAAGATGACATGAACAAACAGGCTTTAACATTTCTATCACTTTTTAGTTTAATATTGATGCTATCCATCTACTATATACTACTTCCACCTGTTGATACAACATTACCGGTTAACGATATAGTTCAAAATGAAAATGAGGATACAATAGATTTTTCTGCTCTTAAAGACGATTTAGAAACGAGACGTAATAATGAAGTAGCTGGCTATAATGCCATAATCGCTTCTTCATCAAGTAGTGTGGCACAAATTACAGAGGCCTTAGAAAAAATTGATATGGTTAATGTTAATAAAGAATTAGAAAATCAATTAACAACAAATATCAAAGAACTAGGTTATGAAGAGGTGTTTGTGGAATTGAGCGACCAAGTGGCTCGTATTAATGTCAAAAAAGAAAATGGGACAAGTGAAGAAGTCACTAAAATAATTAACACTTCTTATCAGTTATTAGATAGTAAATATTTAATTGAGGTTAAATTTATTTCATAATAAAACAAAGCTTGCCATAGGGTAAGCTTTTCATTTATGATAAAACATGACATATGTCTTGTAATTTGACAGATTTTTTTATACAATGTAAGTAAGTAAAGGAGAGTTTTTTATGGCACAAAATATATATTATAGTAATCCATCAAACAATAAATTTGGAAAAATCAATATAGGACTTCCTGTTTTTAATTTAATTGCAGAAAAAGCAGCCAAAGAAGTGGAAGGTGTGCATATTGATGATTCACAAGGTATTTTTTCTTACAATAAAGGATCTATTGTCAGTGAATTAGATGGCACAGATTTAACAATCTTCATTAATATTAAGATTACTTATGGAGTTGTGGCTAGTACTGTTTCAAAACAAATTCAAGAAAAAGTGACACGTTCAATCATGGAAATGTCAAATATTAAACCTAAAGCAGTGAATGTAAATGTCATAGGAGTAGAATTTTAACCAGTTACCAGTTTTAAACTGGTTTTTTTTTATAAGATATGATATTATAATAAAATATGTAAGAAAGTATTGGAGGATTGACAATGGGAAAAACGCGTCGACAAATTGCTAGAAAAAATGCGGTAATCGGAATATATCAGTATTTAGTACTGGGAGAATCACTTGCTGATGTTAATGAAATTAAAGAATTTATTTTAGATGATCAAGAATTACTTCAAGATGAAGAAGCTTGTCAATTTGCAATCGCATTATTTGAAACAACGCTAAACAACCTTTCACAATATTGTGGAGAAATTGCACGTCATTTAAAAAAAGGTTGGACAATTGATAGACTTTCTAAATTTGAATTAGCTATTTTAAATGTTGCAGCGTGTGAAATATTAGAATTAGAGACAGATAAGCGTATTGCAATTAATGAAGCAGTTTTATTAACAAAAGAGTATTGTGATGAAGGTGCTTATAAATTTATTAACGGAATACTTCACTCAATTTTGTAATGGAACAAAAATATTTAACAGTATCAGCTTTAAATCGTTATTTAAAAGCGAAATTAGATCAAGATACACATTTAAAGCGAATATTTTTACAAGGTGAAATTTCAAATTTTAAAGCACATCATTCTGGTCATCTCTATTTTACTTTAAAAGATGACAAAGCAAGAATAAATGCGGTGATGTTTTCAAGTTATGCAAGCAGGCTTAAAATAAAATTACAAGATGGATTAAAAGTGCTAATAGTTGGAAGTTTATCTGTGTATGAAAGTGCAGGAAATTTCCAACTATATGTTTATAGTGTTGAACTTGATGGTATGGGGCAATTATTTTTAGAATACGAACAATTAAAGAAAAAATTGTTTGAAGAAGGTTTATTTGATCCTAGTCATAAAAAAACATTACCACTTTATCCAAGTAAGATAGGGGTCATCTGTGCAAATCCTAGTGCTGCTTTACAAGATATTTTAAAAACTATTCATCAGCGTTATCCGATTACTAAAATTGTGATATTTCCAACATTAGTGCAAGGAAATAACGCTTATTTAGATATTGTTCAAAAGATTAAAATCGCTGATAGACAACATTTAGATGTTTTAATTATTGCTCGTGGTGGTGGATCAATCGAAGATTTATGGAGTTTTAATCATGAAAAAGTCATTCGCACTGTATATCAAGCTAAAACACCTATTATTAGTGGCGTAGGACATGAAAGTGATTTTACTTTAATTGATTATGTGGCTGACAAACGTGCACCGACACCAACTGGTGCAGCAAATTTAGCAGTCCCTAATTATTTAGAAATTATCGAATCAATTCAGACGACAATGAGTTATATGCAAACACTTATAAATTATCAATTAGCAAATAAAAAACAGCATCTAAATCAATTAACGCATCATCACATATTTAAAAACCCGCAATATCTATTAAAAGACTATCATATAAAATTAGAACAAAACCAATTGAGACTACTTCGTTCAATTGAGAATTCATATCAAAACTTAAAAAATACCCATCATTTAAACTATCAAAAACTTAACTATTTAAGCCAACAGTTTTTAGATAAAACACGTTATCAATTAATAGAACAAGAAAATAAAATCAAAAACTATACATTAGAACAGTTAAATCAAAACAAGAAAAATTATGCTCACTTATTAGCACAATTAGAACTGGTAAGTCCGTTAAATATTTTAAAACGGGGATATTCTTTAGTTTATAAGCAGGATCATTTAGTAAACGATAGTACAAACTTAAACATCAATGATGAGTTAAATATTTTTTTAAATAAAGGGGAATTAAAAGTGATTGTAAAGGAGAAAAAAGATGGATAAATTATCATTAGAAGCATCTATGAAACGTTTAGATGAAATAGTAAAGTTATTAGAAAAAAATGATGAATCATTAGAAAAATCAATTGAGTTATTTAAAGAAGGGATGGAACTTTCAAAAACATGTCATCAACAATTGTCAGAATTTGAAAAACAAATTGTTGAAGTGATGGAAAACAATCAAGAGGTGGAATAATCATGACAATGAAAGAAGAAATTGAACAATGTTTAAATGCAATATTAGAAGATGTTAAAGACGGGGTAGTAAAAGAGGCAATGTATTATTCATTACTTGCACCCGGTAAACGTTTACGACCAATGATGATGCTTAAAGTTATTCAAAGCTATGGTGTTAATTATCGACCTTTTATTGATATTGCCTGTGCAATTGAAATGGTTCATACTTATTCTTTAATTCATGATGATTTACCGGCTATGGACGATGATGATTTAAGACGAGGGCGTAAAACTTGCCATAAACAATTTGATGAAGCAACTGCTATTTTAGCTGGTGATGCATTACTCACACAAGCATTTGTTGTCATTTCTCATTCTCAAATTCCAGATCAACAAAAAATTGAATGTTTAAAAATTTTATCTTCAGCAAGTGGACAAGAGGGTATGATTTATGGACAACAACAAGATATTTTATTTGAAAATAAAAAAGCATCATTAGAAGATTTAATGGATATTCATCTTCATAAAACCGGTAAACTTATCATCGCCCCATTAGTTATGGGAAGTATATTAGCAAATCATGAAAACGATCGTGAAATTTTTGAAGAAATCGGTGAAAAAATAGGGATTGCCTTTCAAATTCAAGATGATGTTTTAGATATTATTGGTGATGAAAAGTTGATTGGTAAAAAAATAGGGAGTGATCTTTCTAGTCATAAATCCACTTATGTCTCTTTACTTGGAATTGAAAAATCACAAACATTAGTTAAACAATATTTTAATGAAGCATTACAACTTGTTTATAACTTAAAAGTCAATCATGGTATTTTAATAGAATTATTACAAACTATATTAAAAAGGGTGAATTAAATGGATGTAAAAGCAATACAAGATTCAACATTTGTGAAACAATTAAACTATCAGGAATTAGAACAATTAGCATATGATATTCGTCAGTTTTTAATTAAGAACGTTTCTAAAACTGGCGGACATTTATCGAGTAATTTAGGAGTGGTTGAATTAACAATTGCACTTCATTATGTATTTAATCCCCCTGTTGATAAATTTATTTTCGATGTTGGACATCAAAGTTATACGCATAAAATTTTAACAGGTAGGGCCTCACAATTTAAAACATTAAGAAAGTTTGGTGGATTATCAGGTTTTCAAAAGCGTAGTGAAAGTCCTTATGATGCTTATGAAGCGGGACACTCTTCAACGGCTTTATCAGCAGCAGTTGGAATGGCAATGGCTAGAGATTTAAATCATCAAAAGCATCAAATTATTCCAATTGTCGGTGATGCCGCAATGGTTGGAGGAGCTTCTTTAGAAGCGTTAAACCATCTTGGTTCTACTTCCTCAAAAGTAATTATTATTTTAAACGATAATCAAATGTCTATTTCAAAAAATGTAGGAGGAGTAAATGATTTTCTTTCAAATTTGAGAACTTCAATGGCTTATAACAAAGCTAAACAGGATTATAAAGAAATGCTGACCCATATTCCTTTTGGAAAACCAATTTATAAATTTTCAAAAGCAGTAAAAGATCGTATCCGTAACAATTTAATTGATGAAACAATTTTCAGTGAATTTGGAGTGGATTATCTAGGCCCAATTGATGGACATGACTATAATGATTTAATTCGGGCGTTAAATAAGGCAAAAAATTCTAATAACAGCATTGTCGTACACGTCTTAACTAAAAAAGGAAAAGGCTATTCATTTGCTGAAAATGATTCACAAGGTAAATGGCATGGTGTTTCACCTTTTAGAGTTGAAACCGGTGAACCAATCAAACAAATTAAAGAAAATTATAAAACATGGTCTGAAATAGTAGCCTCGCAAGTTTATAAAGCGATGGCATTTGATCAAAATATTGTAGCAATTACACCTGCAATGATTTCAGGTTCTAAAATGGAAAATATTTTTAGAGATTTTCCTGATCGTTCATTTGATGTGGGGATTGCTGAACAACATGCGACCACATTTGCATGTGGATTAAGTGTTGCAGGGAAAAAACCATTTATTTCGATGTATTCTTCATTTTTACAACGTGCATATGATCAAATTAATCATGATGTTGGACGTATGAATTTACCAATGTTAATTTCAGTGGATCGTGCAGGATTTGTCGGTGAAGATGGTGAAACCCACCATGGTGTCTTTGATATTGGATTTTTAATGGCAATTCCCAATCTTGTCATTTTTACACCTTCATGTGCCAGTGAAGCAAGACGATACATTAATACAGCCTTTCTAAATAACGATCACCCTTATGTGATACGTGTCTCTAAACAAACAACACTAGATCAAGATGTTTTAATTAATGATACGATTGAAATTGGAATGTGGCAAAAAGTTCACGAATGTCAAAGTAATATAGTCATTATTACTTATGATGATAAAGTTAATAAAGTATTTTCTAAAATTAAAGAGAATAATATTAATGTAGACCTTATTAATGCACGTTTTTTAAAACCGATGGATACCACAATGCTTGATGAAATCGCTCAAAAATATGAACATATTATTGTCTACGAAACTGATTTGGAAAATGCTTCTTTAGGTTTATATATTAATCAATATTACACAAAGCAAAACAAACATTTACATATTATTAATATGGCTGTTGCAGATCATTATACACCACAAGGAACAATTGATGAACTTTTACATTTAGAACATTTAGATATGGAAGAATTACTCAAAGTAATTGATGAGGTAAGTAAATGAAAAAAGAACGAGTTGATGTATTATTAGTAGAAAAAGGTTTTTTTGACTCTAGGGAAAAAGCTAAACGAGCAATTATGGCTGGTTTAGTTCATGATGATTATGATCGTATTGATAAACCAGGAACAAAAATTGATATAGATAGTCACCTTCATGTAAAAGGACAAGTGTTAAAATATGTTTCGCGCGGAGGACTAAAATTAGAAAAAGCAATCGAAGTATTTAACTTAAATTTAAAAGATAAAATCATGCTTGATATTGGTTCGTCAACCGGTGGATTTAGTGATTGTGGTTTACAAAATGGCGTAAAATTAGTATATGCTTTAGATGTAGGAACTAATCAATTAGTATGGAAACTCAGAAACGATCCAAGAGTTGTGGTCATGGAACAAACTAATTTTAGAACTGCGAATTTAGAAATGTTTAGACATGGTCAACCTGATTTTTGTTCAATTGATGTTTCATTTATCTCATTAAAACATATTTTTCCAAATTTACAAACCATTCTTTCTAACCAAGGGCAAGTAGTGGCTTTAATTAAACCACAATTTGAAGCAGGAAAAGAACAAGTAGGTAAAAAAGGGATTATTAGAGATCCCCAAACTCATGAAAACGTATTAAATAATGTTTTAAACATTGCTAATGAAAATGGCTTTAGACTATTAGCACTAGATTTTTCACCTATTACTGGAGGACATGGCAATATCGAATTTTTAGGATTATTTGAAAAAGGTGAACAACAACAATCATTTGATTTTAAAACTATTGTTGAAAAAACACATCATTATTTTGAAAAGTAGGTGAGAAAATGATTAGAGAACTATTCATTAAAAACTTTGCTATCATTAAAGAAACTCATATTAAATTTGAAGATGGTATGACTGTTTTAACAGGAGAAACCGGAGCGGGAAAATCAATTATCATTGATGCTATTTCTCAATTACTAGGTCAAAGAGCCAATGCGAGTCTTGTTAAAGATAATGAAAGCAAAGCTTTAATAGAGGCTATTTTAGATATTAATGAGCAAGTTAAACTGAAATTAGATGAATTTGGGATAGAATACGATGATGACTATTTAGTTGTTTCGAAAGAAATTCTTGACTCAGGAAAAAGCACTTGTCGTATTAATTATCGTACCATTTCAGCATCACTTTTAAAACAAATCATGCCTGAGTTAATCGATATTCATTCTCAATTCGATACAACAGATTTATTAAATCCTAAAAACTATTTATCGATAATCGATAATTATCATTATGATAAAATTATTCTTTTACTAAATGAATATCGTTTAAAATACAAACAATATATTGAATTAAAAAAACAGTATGAAAAATTAGAAAATGATCAAGATAATTATGAGCAAATTGAATTTTACCAAAGCCAATTGAATGAAATTAATCAATTTGATTTTGAAAACGAATCTGTCGATGATTTAGAAGAAGAAAGTCGACAATTGCAAAATTTTGAAAAAATTCAAAAAAATATCTCTAATTTTAAATATTATGCTTCATCTGATAACGGAACAACAATTCAATTTTATAACACAATTAAAGCACTAGAACCTCTTAGTCATCTTGATGATTTTGAAGAACTTTATAATATATTATATGATTTATATTATAAAACAGAAGATGCTATTGAAAGAGTTTTTGATACTTTCAATGCTTTAGATTTTGATGAATATCGCTATAATGAAATTCAAGAAAAATTATATATTGTTCAAAAGCTAAAAAGAAAATATTCACCTTCAGTAGAAGGAATTATAGAAAAGAAAAAAGAAATTGAAGCACATATCGATTTTTTAAATAATCGCGAAGAAACACTTCATAAATTAAATGAGCAAATTCATATGTCGCATCAAGAATGTTTAACTATGGCTGAACAAATCCATGAAATAAGAAGTGCCAATGCTTTAGAAATTTCTAGATTGGTCACAGAAGAATTGCATCAATTATACATGGAACATGCAGTATTTGAAATTAAAGTTGAAAAATCTTCTTTAACAAAAAACGGATTTGATGAAGTGATGTTTTTAATTTTAACGAATAAAGGTCAAGAATTACACCCAATTGCTCAAATTGCTTCAGGAGGAGAGTTATCTCGTGTCATGTTGTCACTTAAAACCATTTTACTGAACCAAACAGCATTAACATCAATTATATTTGATGAAGTTGATACCGGAGTAAGTGGTAAGGTGGCTTATGCAATGGGGCAAAAAATGGCTAAAATCGCCCATTCTAAACAAGTATTATGTATTACACATTTACCGCAAGTAGCTTGTTTTGCTTCACATCATCTATCTGTTAATAAATATATTCAAAATAACGAAACATTAACAAAAGTCACTGTTTTAGACGATCAACAAAGAATTGAAGAACTAGCTAAAATGTTATCTGGTGATGTGATAAGCGACGTGGCATTGATGCAAGCTAAAACTTTATTAGAAGATGTTAAAAATTAAGATAGAGTTATTTCTTTAATGAAATAACTTTTTTTATCCATAATAATATTGTAGTCACTCACTACAAAGGAGGAAAAGCATGAAAAAAAGATCAGTAATTTCATTACTCCTCATCATCGCCACTGCTTTTTCGACAACTCTAAGTTCATTTGCAGCTTCACTAATTCCTAGTGGTGAATCAATTGGAATTATGTTAAATTATCAAGGTATATATATCACCGGAACTTATGATTATACCATTGATAATCAACACTTTAATCCTGCTAATCAAGATATTTTAGCAGGAGATTTATTAACTCATATTAACGATGTCCCTGTTTTATCTATTGAACAATTAGCCAATCAACTTCAAGACGCAATTAATACAAGCAATGTGGTCAAAGCGACTTTAACAAGGCAAAATGCAAGCATCACAAGAGATTTACAGATTAACTATGATAAAGCTTCAGATTCCTTTAAAACCGGCTTATACGTTAAAGACACAACTGCTGGAATAGGAACAATGACCTATTACGATCCTCAAAATCAAACTTTTGGTTCACTAGGCCATTCATTAAATGATACTACCTTAGACTTAGAATTTGCTAAAGGAGAAGTATTTGATGCATCGGTGAATGATGTTGTAAAAAATACTAAGGAAAAAACCGGTGAAAAAATTGCTATTATTGAAGATGACAAAAAAATTGGTGAAGTAAAACGAAATAGTGAAATAGGTGTATTTGGAACATATGAACAAATCGATCAAAAAGAAACAATGGAAACTGCTTCTAGAGATGAAATAACATTAGGAAAAGCATATGTACTAACTGTATTAGAAAACAAGACCATAGAAAAAATTGAAATTGAAATCACCGATTTAAAAAAACAAACGCAGCCTGAACCTAAAGGAATTGCCTTTAAAATCACAGATGCAAACTTTTTAGAAAAAACCGGTGGGATTATTCAAGGAATGAGTGGATCACCTATTATTCAAAATGATAAACTTATAGGTGCTATTTCTCATGTCAGTTCAAAAGACCATACTATGGGGTTTGGCGTTTATATTGAATGGATGTTAGAAAATTCAAATAACTTAGAGTAAATGAGAATAAGTGTTATTAAAAGATACAGATCATCCTGTATCTTTTAATATAGTGATAAATAGACAACAAAAATCGTTTTTTGTCGAAAACAACGTAAAAACTAATAAAATCAATAGGTTTTAGCTGTTTTTAAATTAAAAAGATAAGAAAATGATTGTATACACTATCTTTTTGTCAAAAAACAATATATACTTAATATTGCTGATAGGAGTGGAAAAAAGAGGGGTATAAAATGAACACTTTAAAAATTTTAATTGCACAGGATAATTTGAACTTGACAAACCAAATGAAATCGTTATTATCAACTTCAAATTTATTTCCAACTATTGATTCTGTGACAAACGGTAATGACTGTTTAGAAAGATTGAATAGTAAAACTTACGATTTATTAATTTTAGATTTAATGCTTTCTGGAATTGATGGATTGGTTGTTTTAAAAGAATATTATACATCTAATAATTTCAATCCGAGTTTAAAAATTGTATGTATGTCAGATTTTTTATCTGAGATTATGTCCCAAATGTTAAATGCATACAATGTTAATTATTGCTTTAAAAAACCAATGGATTTAAACTATTTTACACGTACCATTGCGGATATTGTTAATTTTCAAATTGATGACTTAAACAATTTAGATAACGATGAGTTAGAAAAATATAAAAAAGTCAAATTAGAAAATGAAATTACAGAAATATTGCACGAAGTTGGAATTCCGGCTCATATTAAAGGATATATGTATTTGCGTTCATCAATTATGGAAGCATATTACAACAATGAAATTTTAGGCCAAGTCACTAAAGTTTTATATCCTGATATTGCTAGAATGTACAATACAACTTCTTCTAGAGTTGAACGTGCTATTCGTCATGCCATCGAAGTTGCATGGAATAGAGGAAATACTGATGCGATTGACGATATTTTTGGATATACAGTATCTGCCACTAAATCAAAGCCGACTAATTCTGAATTTATTGCTATGATTTCTGATAAATTACGATTAGCGCATAAAACAAAAACAAGTACAATTGGTATTAATCGCTTTTAATGACAATTATTTTTCATATTGATTTAAATTCTTTTTTTGCTAGTTGTGAAATAGCGAAAAATCCATCTTTAAAAAACAAACCGATTGTGGTTGCAGGAAACTCACGACGTGGGATTGTAACGACCGCTTCTTATGAAGCAAGAAAGTATGGAATACATTCCGCAATGCCGTTATTTCAAGCAACAAAGTTATGTAAAGGCTTAATTATTCTACCTGTAAATATGTCTTTATATAAACAAATTTCTAAACAATTCTTTGAAATTATATCAATGTTTTCAAAGAAAATAGAAGTTGCGAGTATTGATGAATGCTACGTAGATATGAGTGATGTAATTTTTCAATATCATGATGTGATTAATCTTGCAACAACTATTCAACAAACTGTACTTAAACAACTGAATATTGGCTGTTCAATTGGAATTTCACACAACAAATTTTTAGCAAAGATGGCAAGTGATATCAAAAAACCATTTGGTATCACTTTGCTTACTCAAAAGAACATTCAAAAATTTTTATGGCCATTACCAATTTCAGAAATGTATGGAATTGGTAAAAAAACTGTCCCTAAACTTGAACAATTAGGTATTTATACAATTAAAGATATTGCAAATCAAAATAACTTTGATCAATTAAAACAAGTATTAGGCAAAAACGCTTTAATTTATTTTAACCGTGCAAATGGAATTGATTTAGGCAAAATCAATGCTAAACACAATGAATTAAAATCAATTGGCAATTCAACAACTTTATCTAATGATACTGATGATCTAGAAATTATCAAAGAAACATTAAAAAAACTTTCTTTACAAGTTTCCAAACGTGCTAAACAACGTGATCTAGTTTCAAGTAATATTTCAATCACGATTAAATATACTCGTGAAAGTAGTGTAAGTCGCAGTTACCGAATGGAAGAAGCTACAAATGAATTTGAAGATATTTATTCTATTTCTTTACTTTTATTTGAACGCTATTATGAAGAAAAGCCTTTAAGACTATTAGGGGTAAGTTTAAATAACATCATTGCTAGAAGTGATTATACAAAACAACTTTCCTTATTTTCTTATCAAGAAGAAATTCAATCTTCGACTCAAAAAGAAAATCAAACAGATCAGTTGATTAAACAATTAAATCAATCACATATTATAGAAGTAACGCGTGCTTCTGATTTATTAAAAAATAAAGAAGTACAAAGTAAATACATAAAAGAAGAATAAAATCATCAGCATCTTCATAACTTTAGATGAGGTGATATTATGAAATCAATATTAAAAAAATACTTTAACCATTATCAATTAATTTATCTATTTACTATGATATTATTTGGTAGTGGTTTTCTTTTGTCTTTATCATTAAAACTCACAAAACAACCCGTTTGGATTTTAATTCCTGAATATTATACACATACCATTAATGTTAATAACATTCAAAATTACTTATATTTCATGATTGGACTTAGTCTGATCATTATATTTTTTTCATTTCATGGTTTTGGCGTAATAGTAATTGGAACAATTACATTTTTACTAGGAATACATAATGGTGTTTATTGTTATCAATTATTTTTTGAATCCTATTCATTTTTTAAAATCACATTTGAACTCATGTTTATGATTAGCCAAATTATTAGTTTGACATTAAGTATAGTAGGGGCGTTAGAGATGAGCATTAATGTTTTTGCAGTATCGTTTATATTTAAAGATAGACTCAAAACCTCAGATATTATTCATCATTGTTTAAACTACTGTTTTCTAACTTATGTTGTTTTATTTTTATCGATTATTTTAAAAATTTATGTCAATTAAGGTAAATTTTGTGAAATAATTTAGCATAATATTTGGTTGAATTTAAAAACAATGCTATAATAACCGTGGTGATGATATGCGCTTTAAAATCAAAGAAACACTAATTGAATACAAGCAATTCATTCAAATTGAAAAAGGACTTTCTAATAACACCGTACAAACCTATTGTATGCAGTTAGAAAAGTTCATGGATTTTGTAGAAGAAGAATTTAAAATTGTTTATTTAGATGAAATTAATGAAAATTATGTCGCTTTATATTTAGAAAAAATCAATTCTTTAAAAAAGACAACTGTTTTTCATGCAATGTCAGTGTTAAAAAATTATTTTAAATATTGTTTACGTGAACAGATGATTGAAAACAATCCGGCAAATCAGTTTTCTTTTCCTAAACTCGATCAAACATTACCTAGTGTTTTATCAGAAAATGAAGTTGAACGGTTATTAGAAAGTGTTTTAATCGAAGATGAATATACTTGTCGCGATCGTTGTATGCTTGAATTAATGTATGCAACAGGACTAAGAATTAGTGAATTGATTAATTTAAAACTTAATGATCTTAACTTAAAAATGTGTTTAATAAAATGCATCGGAAAAGGGGATAAAGAAAGATTAGTTCCCATTAGTGATGGAATGGTTGATTTATTAGTTTTTTATATTGAAAACTATCGTTCAAAATTATTGAAAGATAAAAACAGTGATTATTTGTTTTTAAACTATCAAGGTAATCAAATTTCCAGACAAAGTTTTTGGAAAATGATTAAACAAAAAGCGATTTTAGCGAATATTCAAACAAAACTTACCCCTCATACTTTACGACACAGTTTTGCGACACATTTATTAAATCATGGTGCAGATTTGAGATCAATTCAAGAAATGCTTGGACACTCCAATATCTCCACAACCACAATTTACACACATGTAACAAATCAAAAAATGATTGAAGAATATCAACAATATCATCCAAGAAATATTCAAAAGGAGGCCAAAAATGAAAAAATATAAACGTATATTTACTATTGTATTAGATTCTGCAGGGATTGGTAATGCAACTGACGCTAACGAATATGGTGATTTAGGAACAAATACTTTAAAACATATTTGTGAAAGTGTTGATGAAATTCATTTAGAAAATTTAGAAGGATTAGGATTAGGGGAACTAGGTGAATTTAAAGGAATCTATAAATTACCATCTCATTTAGGGACAGTTGCTTCGCTATGTGAAATTAGTAATGGTAAAGATACAATGACCGGACATTATGAAATGATGGGACTAAAAGTTGAAAAACCTTTCAAAACTTTTACTGAAACTGGTTTCCCTAAAGAATTCATTGAAGAATTCGAACGATTAACTGGTCGTAAAACAATCGGAAATATTGCTGCTAGTGGGACAGAAATTTTAGATATGTATGGCGAGCATCAAATTGAAACCGGAGATTTAATTGTATATACTTCTGCAGATTCAGTATTTCAAATTGCAGGACATGAAAAATATATTGGTTTAGATAATCTTTATCATTATTGTGAAATTGCTAGAGAGTTGCTATTAAAAGATGAATGGAAAGTTGGACGCGTAATCGCAAGACCATTTATCGGTGAAAAAAAAGGTGAATTTAAAAGAACTGCTAATCGTCATGACTGGGCATTAGAACCATTTGGTAAAACAGTTTTAGAAACATTAAAAGAAAATCATTTAGATGTTATTTCAGTGGGAAAAATTAACGATATTTTTTGTGGTAAAGGGATTAGCGAATCACACCCATCAAAAAGTAATGAAGATGGTATGAACATTACAATTGAATTAGCTAAAAAAGATTTTACAGGTTTAGCATTTGTTAATTTAGTTGATTTCGATTCAATGTACGGGCATCGTCGTGATCCATTAGGATATGCTAAAGCATTAGAAAAATTTGATCAACAACTTTTAAAATTGATGTACCAATTAAAAGAAGATGATTTATTAATTGTAACTGCTGATCATGGTAATGATCCAACATATCAAGGGAGTGACCATACAAGAGAAAAAGTTCCGTTTATTGCATATTCAAAACAAAAAAGTAGTGGTGAAAATCTAGGGGACTTAAAATCATTTGCAGTGATTGGGGCAACTATTGCAGATAATTTTGAAGTTGAATTACCACCAATTGGACATTCTATTTTAGATTTAATTTAAAAGGCGAAAGCCTTTTTTAAGTTGTGTTTATTGAACGAACACGATATAATAAATATATTTAGAAAGGAAGTGAAGTTAATGTCAACAGATCCAAAAAAACTCGTTAAAACAGTTTTATTAACTTACTTTTTAGCAGTAATGTTTTTATTAAGTGGTTATAGTTGTAAAGATGTTACAGTATTAAATGTGACATTTACATTAATTTGTGAAGCATTAGTCATTAGTTCAATATTAGCATTACATCAAAACTATAAAAAATACCATATTTCAATGTTTATGTTTTTAGAAGTATGTGGTGTTATTTTCTCAATATTCGCTTTATTAATGTGTATTATTAATCTTTTATGATTAATAATATATCATTTGGTTAACATAATATAGATTATCAGAAGTTATATGTGGTATATAATTTAGATGGTTCAATATGATTAAATTTAAAAATCCCACTTCATAGATATATTTGTTTTATATAACTATTTATGGGATTCTTATTAAGACTAATTAATATATAATTTTAATTTTTAAAACTATGTATTGGTGCTGGAATTCTTCCACCACGATTGACAAAGTCATCACAGTTAAATGAGTTAACTGGCATAATTGGTGCATATCCTAATAATCCGCCAAATACGGCTTGTTCACCAACGTCTTTTCCTGATACTGGAATAATGCGAACAGCAGTTGTTTTTTGATTAATCATCCCAATTGCCATTTCATCAGCAATAATTCCTGAAATTGTTGTAGCTTTGGTTTTACCGGGTATTGCAATCATATCTAAACCTACAGAACAAACACAAGTCATTGCTTCTAATTTTTCTAAAGTTAGAGCACCTTCATTAACCGCATCAATCATTCCTTGATCTTCACTTACGGGAATGAAAGCACCACTTAATCCTCCTACATAAGAAGAAGCCATGACACCACCTTTTTTAACCTGGTCATTTAAAATAGCTAGTGCCGCAGTTGTTCCAGGTGCACCTACTCTTTCTAACCCTATTTCCTCTAATATTTCGGCAATACTATCTCCAATTGCCGGTGTTGGGGCTAAAGATAAATCAATAATCCCAAAAGGGACATTGAGCATTTTAGAAGCATCATGTGCAACTAATTGGCCAATTCTTGTAATTTTAAACGCAGTTTTCTTGATTGTTTCACAAAGTACACCAAAATCTTTTCCACGTGCAGTTTCTATTGCCTTTTTAACAACACCAGGACCACTCACCCCGACATTAATAATGCAATCTGCTTCGCTCACGCCATGAAATGCACCAGCCATAAAAGGATTATCGTCAGGAGCATTACATAAAACAACCAATTTTGCGCATCCAATTGAGTCATTTTCTTTTGTTAATTCGGCAGTTTCTTTAATAATTTCACCACATAATTTAATGGCGTCCATATTTAAACCAGTTTTTGTTGAGCCGACATTCACAGAACTACAAACACATTCAGTAACAGCCATCGCTTCAGGAATTGATTCAATTAACAATTTTTCTGCCATTGTCATTCCTTTAGAAACAATCGCAGTGTAACCGCCAATAAAATTAATTCCTAATTCTTTAGCTGCACGATCAAGTGCTTTTGCCAATTCAACAAAATCCTTTGTAGAATGACAACAACTGCTTCCAACCAATCCAATAGGTGTAACAGAAATACGTTTGTTTACAATCGGTACTCCATATTTTTCACTTATTTTTTTTCCAGTAGCGACTAAATCTTTGGCTTTAGTAGTAATTTTATCATAAATTTTTTGTGCTGTAACATTCACATCTTGATCCATACAGTCTAATAAACTGATTCCCATTGTAATAGTTCGAACATCTAAATTTTCTTCGGCAATCATTTTATTTGTTTCATTAATTTCAAATGAACTTATCATTGCTATTTTGTTACAAAAAACTATTTAAAGTTGCAAGTTTTATTGTAACTTTCTCCTTTCTTATTAGATCTATATTTTAATACTTAGCAGTGCAACTTCCACTTTTACATTTCATTAAATACGATGCATTTGACTAAAAATATCCTCATGTTGCAAACGAATGGATACACCAATTTCTTTTCCTAATTGGTCAAGTTCTAAAACAATTCTTGAAAAATCATTTTCAAATAAGCTTGCATCAACAATCATCATCATATTAAAATAATCTTGTACAATAGTTTGTGAAATATCTAATATATTAATATTGTTTTTGGCTAAATATGAACATATCTTTGCAATGATTCCCACTTGGTCTTTACCTAATACACTAATTACTGCTTTACTCATTTTTTATTCCTCCTTATTTTCTTACATTATATCAAATAATTTTTAAATTACCATAAAAAATAAAATCTATATATAAATTCTTTTGGAATAATGGTAATTTTTTATTAAATAATTAATTCTATAAATTTAACGTAAAAAGCGTGACAAACGCTTACTTTTGTGGGATAATAGATATGTAAAATATTTAGGAGGCGTTTATAATGGTAAGAATTATGTTAGCTTGCTCTGCAGGTATGTCAACAAGTTTATTAGTGACTAAAATGCAAGAAGCAGCAAAAACTGCTAATGTTGAAGCTGAAATTTGGGCTGTTCCAGAAGCAGATATTGAAAAAAATAAAGGTAAATTTGATATTTGCTTATTAGGTCCACAAGTTCGTTTCAAATTAAAAGAAGTAACTAAAAAAGCAAATGGTGAATATCCAGTTGAAGTTATTGGTATGACTGATTATGGTACAATGAACGGTAAAGCTGTTTTTGAATTTGCTATGAAAGTTTATAATGACTTCTATAATAAATAGAATTATTATAACTTGAGAGGGAAACCTCTCTTTTTTATATTAATTAATGACTAAAGTCTTATTAATTAGTGACAGTCATTTTGAAAATGATATTTTAGAAGAAGTTATAAACTATCATCAAGATATTGATTTATACATTCATTGTGGGGATTCATCACTCCCCTATCATCATGCCTTGTTGAATAACTTTATCACTGTTAAAGGAAATCATGACGAAGATGACCGCTTTTTAACTGATCGCTTTACAAACATTAATGGAATTAGAACATTTATTACCCATGGGCATTTATACCATGTCTATAAAAGTGATGAAATGTTAATAGAAAAAGCTAAAAAATTAAAATGTACCCTTATATTACATGGTCATACACATATTCCTGAATTTAAAAAAATTGGGCCCTATACAATCATTAATCCTGGGAGTCTAATGTTCAATCGTGGAAATTATGGTTACGGAACTTATGCAATTATGACAATCTCAGATGATTTAGATATACATTGTCATTTTTATCATCACATTACACATGAAATAGTTGATGAAGTTGTATTATCAGATGGCAAAGAAATGCTACAAATGTTAAGAAATATGAACTAATAATAAAAAGATTCTTCATTTTAGAAGAATCTTTTTATTTAGACAACATCTTTCATATTTTCAATTGGATCAATTTTTCTAATTTTATTAAGTGATAATGCTACTAAAATTGAAACAATAAATATATCTACTAATGAAATTGATACAATTAAGGTAGCGAAAATATTTTCTCCAAGCATAAATGCTGAAGACAATTTGAAATAACTTTCAAGCATACATGTTGGAATGAAAATAGCCATAACTAATGCCGAAGCATTAATATATCCTTCTAAATATTCAAAAATAAATAATTTATATAGCTGTGTTGATGTCATTCCTACAGATTTCATAATACTTATATCACCACGTTTTAAATGTACGTTTCCAATTAGAACGTTATTAATATTTAATAAAGAAATAAAGAAAAGTAAGAAAAATAACGGATATAATAAAGACATAATCATAAACGAAACGATTCTATTTTCTTGTATCATATATGGGATATTTTCAAATGTATAATGATCATTTTGTTCGTTATTTGTAATTGCTTTTTCAATAGCTAAGGAAGCTTTAGCTACACCGGTTTTATTTGATAAAACAATTTTAGTTTCATCAATGACAGAATAAGGTTGTTCCATAGGTTTATAATAATCATAAGCATATCCAACTACTCTACTTAAACCATTTAAATCAACCGGCAAATTAGGATCATCCATATCTAATACAACAATCGCTTTAACAATATCATAGTCTTGCGAAACTAATGATTCGCTACGATATATTTTATCCCCTACTTTTAAATTAGCAAATAGTTTTTCACCGACATTATTGTCCTTATCTAACATAACAATAACGCCACCTTCATTTAATGTACTAAAATCTCCTTCTGCAATATACTGTGATAAATAGTCTAATTGACGATTATCAAAGATTAAATTTGATGATTGAACTTGGCTAAATAATTCATTATTTTCATCTTTAGCCTCAACATAATTAACTCTCGTATTACGTTTATATTGTTTTAGACTTGTTTGATCTAAAGCACGCGTTGGAAATTGAAAATATTGTCCTAAAATCGAGCGATTAACATATAAAGATTCAGGCATAATTAAACCATTATCTACTGCTTCATAAATGTCATTTGTTAATCCAATATTTGTTGAAGAAGCAACAGTGGCTTTACCTTCATTTTTAATTCTAAAATCATAATCCTTTTGTTTAATTTCACTTGAATATGTGGCATTACTTAAAAATACCCCAAAGAAAATGACTGTTGTTAAAAGAAGTAATGCAAATGATTGAAAAATGTTTTTAGTTTGTTTTTTTAAACGACCATTATAGATTAAAAACATTTTCCAAGAAAAACTTTTAGAAATATAACTTTGTCTTTTTCTTGGTGGATCATAATTATATGAAACATCTTTTAAATCATTAATTGCATTGGAATAAATATATGGTTGATAAGATTTAAACCCTAATACAAGCATTAACACAAAACCTATTACAAAAGAAATCGCTAGAATAAATGGATTTAAAATCATTGACCAATTAAATGTGATAGCTAATTCTTTAATAAATAAAACTAAAACAAGTCTTGAAATTAAAATTCCAAATAAAATACCTAATAAAGCGCCAATTAACCCTAATATAGAAATTTCAATTTGTAATAATCGTTTAATGTCTTTAGGTGTTGCCCCTACTGATTTTAATAAACCAATTTCTTTTTTACGATCCTTATCACTTATAATAAAGACATTTTTAAGTGAGATAATTGACATTAATAATGAAATAACTGCAATTGCAATAAACATAATTAATAAAGTTGTTGTATCTTTTAAATAATTCTTTACCGAATCATAAGAAATGGCACTTTCATTCATAGTAATGTTTTGCGTTTCAACATTGAATGTATCTGTGACCATTAATAAAGAATCATCGCGTTGCACTAAACTATCTGTTAAATAAACAGTGCGAGAAGTTATTTGTGGGTTTGAAAAGTAAGTGTAAAGATTGCCATTTTGATTTTGTAAAAACAAGTGTGTTGGCTCATAAATCCCTACAACTTTATAATTATGAATCATTTCACCTAAAGAAATATTTAATGAAGCAGGGATTAATAGTTCCTTGTTGTTTTCTGGTAACTTACCTTCTTTAATAATTACTGGAATCGGAGATTCAAAATCACTTACGTTCGTAATTTCTTCAAATTGATGCAATGAATACACTTGTTGATTAAATTCAAGTGTTTCATTTAATTCATAATCTAAGATCGCATTTTGTCTTGCTAAAGGTTTACCTTGATCACTTTGAAAAACATAATGATAATTTCCGTCGTAGATATTGTTAGGTGTTTTTGTAAGTGAAAAAACATTTAAAAATAAAGTTAATGAAGTAAAGATGATTGCGACACTTAATCCAACTGACGTTAAACTTAAAATGGTACGTTGTTTCTTTTTAGTAATATTGGTAAACGCCAGTTTTTTGATATACTTACTTGGTTTCATTTGGTACGACTGTAATAACCTTTTCTTCTATTGCTTTC
>JAGZJH010000015.1 GCA_018365815.1 Erysipelotrichaceae bacterium | reverse complement strand
TTAATCATCCTGATGAATCTAAAGTTTCTATTGCTAAGCGTTTTGGTGTTGCTGACAGCATTATTCATAAATGGATGAAGGATTCAGCTAAAAATAATGGGACTATTGTTTCTAGAGGTTCTGGGAACTTCTCTAGCGATGAAGCTAAAGAAATTACACGTTTACGTAAAGAACTTAAAGATACACAGGATGCTCTTGATATGCTAAAAAAGGCTATTGGCATACTGGGCAAATAACAAAGCTGGAACTTTATCAGCAAATTAAATAAAAATCCCTCTAGTTATGTTCAACTATTGAGGGAAGTTTTAAAATATTAAATGTTATCTGATAAAATTTGTACGATGAAATGGTTCTTTTTCAGGAAGTCCATATTTCTCTTTCCCATCATGAATACTCTTGATTAAAAATGACATATTTCTCGCAAGTACTCTCATGGTTTGTAATCCTTCTTCATCTTGTAATGCTTCTCCGGGTTCTCTACCATGAATGGCATTCCAATATTGAGTTGAAGCAATTGGCATTCCTGAAATAGCGAAGAATTTATTAATTTCATCGTAAGTTGATGAAATACCACCACGTCTAGCCACTACCACACTGGCTCCAACTTTCATCGTTTTATCAAATGGGGTGCTGTAAAATAATCTTGTTAAAAATGAAATTAAAGTAGAATTTGCAGAACCAAAATAAACAGGTGTTCCCACAACCAATCCATCGCATTCTTCTAATTTTTCAGCTGTTTGGTTGACAATGTCATCAAAAACACATTGATTTTTTCCTTTTTTACATGACATACACCCAATACAACCTCTAATATCTTTGTTTCCGATATTTAAAATTTCTGTTTCAATTCCTTCTTTTTCAAATATCTCTACTATTTGTGCTAATGCAATGCTTGTATTCCCTTTAATATGGGGACTTCCGTTAATCATTAAAACTTTCATTGTATTTCCTCCTATTTTTGGTGATTTGATTCAACAATTTCTTTTAAAGAAACGTTTAAATGACGATAACGTGCTTGTGGATTTTTATCATATTTTAAATCAATTGCTTTAAATGGGCAATGATGCACACACGCTAGACAAAAATCACAAGTTTCATTAATTCTTTGGGCATGTCCATCAACGACTTCAATATTTCCAATTGGACAAACTTGCTTACAAATTTGACACCCTTCACAACGTTTACTCATACTAATTGTTTGTCCATTATTGAGTTCTGGATGTTCGCTAAAACGACTAGATACCGTAGCATATAAATCTTTTGCTGCTTGTTCAGGTTGAGGAATAAATTCTACTCTTTGTTGAAGATTGGTTAAAGCAATGTGAATTTGTTCATCTACTTTTTTATCTAATGCCATTTCTTCATTCATATCAAAAGAAGGTAAATAATTATCTACCATTAAAATAGTTTGAATATAATCTACTTTAATATTATTTTGACGACAAAAATCTTCACTCCATGTACTTGCGACACTATCATCTTTACCATAAGTTAAAATTAAATAAAAATAATCAGTTTTAAAAGTTGATTTTTCAATAAATCTTCTTACACTTTTAGGTAATTCTCCAGCATAAATCGGACTGACAATTCCAATCATGTCATCTTGGTATTCATTATGTTCTTTTTTTAATTCTTGTGGAATGCTTAATCTTTGACTTTCTAATTTTTTTGCAACATATAAACAGTTTCCTGTAGCAGTATAATAAAACAACATCTCAATCACCTCTTCGTTTATTATTTTATACAATTTAATTAATTAAGTACAATATCAATAAAGAAATCTGCTATAATATATACGAATAGTGAAAGGAGAATGTTATGGAATTTGAACAACTGATTCACCTCGTTGCATTTTATGAACATCAAACGCTTTCTAAAGCCGCTAAAGCATTGCATATTTCTCAACCGGTTTTAACTCGTTCAATGCAAAAACTTGAAGAAACATTAGAAGTTTCTTTATTTGATCGTTCTAAAAACCGAATTACTTTAAATGAAACCGGACTTTTAGCCGTTGACTATGCTAAAAGGATTATTGTAGATTCTAAAAATATGAAATTGCAATTAAAAGAATTTGTTCGTAAACAACAAACTTTTGCCATCGGTTCATGTGCTCCGGCACCTAAAAATTATTTAACTCAAAAGGTATCACGTTTCTATCCCGATAAAATTATCTCCAGTGAAATTAATGATATGGAAATCTTAATCAGCGGTTTAAAAGATAGAACTTATACAATCATCGTAATGCCTTATGAAATTGAAGATGAACACATTGAATGTATTGCGTTTATGGACGAACAACTTTATATTTCGTTACCATTTGACCACCGCTATGCTAAACGTCAATCTATTTCTTTAAAAGAAATGGACGGTGAAAGAATGCTACTAATGTCTAATATCGGTTTTTGGAACGAAATGCATAAAAAAATAATGCCTAATACTAAATTTCTCATTCAACAAGATCGAAGTGTGTTTTATGATTTAATAGAACTTTCATCTTTACCTTCATTCACTTCGGATTATTCAATGAAAACAGATGGCACTCCGCCTAATAGAGTGATTGTTCCAATTAACGATTCAGAAGCCCATGCCACTTTTCATTGTTGGTATTTAAAAGAAAATGAAATTAAATTAAAACCGTTTTTATATCAAATCAATTAAATAATCATTAAAAATAGGACTCTGTTTTATCGCTTATAAAATTATTTGTTGAAGTGGAATGTTTTATCAATGTGACATAACGGTCAAAGTATAAAAATAACTTATTATAAAAGTTGTTTTTATACTTTTTATCGTCATTTAATAGTAAAAAAATAAAATGAGAGATGCACAAGTCCTCTCACAACGTAAATATATAATACCTTATTTTTTCGATATGTAAATTATTATTTGATTTTTCTATTGTGAATTATAGAAAAATCAAATTTTGTATTGTATTCTGTGTTAATTTCTTCATTAATTTCATCTATTTTCTGTCTCAAAAGTGTTGTTTAATTTTCATTAAGCAAAAAATTTGACCAATGACAAATTGAAATATATCCTAAAAAGACGATTGAAAAGAACTTTCCTTTAACAATATAGAGAGATTATCACCAAATAGGGATAATACCATTATATGTGATATAATGTTTGACTGCTGGTTCTTCTCTTGTTTTATAAATGTCATCATAAAGAGTTTTACTCAAAATACGATTGACAAATGTCTTTTTTTAATTAATCTATCCTATCTTCTATCGTTCGTGATTTTTTTAATTCTAAAATACCATTTTCTAACATAATATTTACTCACTTTTTCAAGCAATTATATCATTTACTAAAATGATATCCTACCTTTCATAACAAAATCTCATGAACCATGTCTATGATATGGTTCTTTTTGATTGATCTAATATCACCTCTAAAAAACATAATAAAAGAGGAAACTCATCCAAATTTTCTCCTAATCCCTTTATATACTTAGACTATAAACTATTCTTCTTAATACGTTTTTCTGCTATAGAATAGGCTTCTTCATCTTCTCTAGCACCAATAACCACAATCAACATTACATCTTCATGCTTAATGACTTTATATACCAATTTTAGTCCAGATGGTCTTAATTTAATTTTCATAAATCCAGTTAAATCAGTATTGCCTCTTTTTCCAAGTAATTTCCCATAACCACCTTCTTGTTGTGATAATGGATTTTTTCTTACTTTTCAATTGACTTTAACACTAATTTTCTTTGACTTCCATCAAGTTCGTCTAAATCAGAAGCTGTAACTCCATATCTTTTCATAACATCTTCATGTGATACAAGTTTGTTTGCATTATATTTTTCCATTCTTTCATTAGCTAAAAGTAGAAGTTTTACTTCATTGACTTAATCAATTAAAGCAATATAATCTTCTGGTGACAAAAGAACACATTCAGGCTCATTATTTTTCATATCAATTTTAGCTCCATATTTTTTGACTTCGTCAAAAATTTTACCAGCTAAACCACGATTAAATTGTGAAATTGGAACAGTACTTTCTAAAATAGTTCTAACTACCTTCATAACATTCACATCCACACTTATAATGTACGCTTTGTCAATAAATATATCAATAGATTTATCGATTTATATATTCTAATTATTTATAGTATTATTGACATCATCTGATATATATAATAATTCGCAATAATGTAACCAATTTAATTGGCTAGATAGCATCTGGCAATTTGAATATTTTAAATAAAGCATTCTCATATTTTAAAGGTTCGCTTAAGAAAATCTTTTTAGAAATTTATATCATTCCAGTTGCAATTACTTTTATTTCTCTTATTAGTTCACTTCTAACTAAGTTTATATCATACTTAACAAAAAAAGAGCAACCCTTTTAAAGATTGCTCAACAAAGTAAGATTACCCTCTTACAAAAGCTCCTTCTTTCATGATGACTTCCATATTATCAACAGCAATAACACGAATATCTTCTAATGGATTTCCACCGATAACTAATAAATCAGCAAATTTACCTTCTTCAAGAGTACCAGTAATATCTCCAACTTTTAACATTTCAGCACCATCTCTAGTGGCAGCAACGATTGTATCCATATTAGAAATTCCTGCTTTTTCAACGAATGAATACATTTCACCAATTGCAGTAGTTCCGTATGGAGTTAAACTTGAACAGAATGAATCTGAACCAATTGTTAATATGATACCTTTTTCTTTAGCTTTTCTTAAGTTACCATAAACGCGGTTTAATTCTTTTTCAGCGACTGTATCACCAGAAAATTGATCATGAACTTCTGGGATATATGGTGGTTCATAAGTTTTAAACCATTCATTTAAGAATTGGATAGTTGGACAGAAATAAATCCCTTTTTCTGCCATGATGTCTAAACATTCATCATTTAATGTTTGTCCATGGATAATTAAATGCACACCTGCTTTAGCTGAATCTAATGCCCCACCGTATCCTTCAGCGTGTGACCATACTGGAATACCTACCATGTTACATTCATCTACTACTGCTTTGATTTCTTCAAATGTATAATGTTGATCTAATTTTTGATCCCAACGCCAAATTCCTCCACCAGTAGACCAAATTTTGATAGCATCTGGATTTTCACGTAATTTAGCTCTTACAGCTTTACGTAATTCCCAAGGTCCATCAACACGTTCAGCCCATGGATGAGATTCATTATTATACCAAGTTGGTAATCTATGTGAATCACCATGTCCACATGTACGGCAGAATCCTGTACCAGAACCAACAACACGAGGACCTGTCATTACTCCTGCTTCAATCATATTACGAATGTGTAATCCTGAACGAGAGATTTCACCAACAGTTGTTAAACCATGTTCTAAGCATTCATGCGCTTGTTGAACAGCAACAACAGTTTTTTGTACTGGGTGTTCTAATACCCAATCAGAATCATCATCTGTTAAATTTCCTGAAAAATGTAAATGGGTATCAATTAAACCGGGCATAATTGTTTTTCCTGTAATATCTCTTACTTCATACCCCTTTGGAACTTCTTTGCTTTTTCCAGCATAAACAATTTTTTTGTCTTCTACTAAGACTAATGATTTTTCGATTGGATCTCTACCAGTTCCATCAATTAATAAACCATTTAAAAAAGCTAATTTTGACATTTTAAATTTCTCCTTTTTTTATTATAAATAGCCCACTAGCTATCTCTTGAACTTATTAAACTACATTTAAACATAAATAACAATACGCTTTCAATAAATGGGCATTTTAATGTCATGATTGGTTAAAGTTATCTATATAAACAAAACAAAGTTTAGTCAATTGACTTGTTTTTTTATTAATGTAAAAGCGTATCTTCGTTGTTTAAATTATAAAAATTAAAATAAGATTATTCAATTTATAAAGTCAAATAGTTATTTGCATCGCTAAAAAAAGTTAAGATTAGAAAGACATACACTATTTAGTCAATCAATTAATTAACCAAATTATATCATTAATAATTAATTACATTGTTTTTCACACATTATTTAAATAAAATTAAATACACAAAAAAGGTAGAAACAAGGGAATTAACCTCTCTTTTTCTACCTTTAATTTGAGACTTCAACCTTAAATGATTTAAAATCTATTTAGACTAGATCCTAGAATAATTTAAAATTTTAATAGGCAAATCGTTTGTTTTAATCATGGATTTTACGATTGACACACATACGGACAAAATCAGGTTCAAAATGTTTTGCTCTTGAACCACTATACCCCATATCTAATGAAGAAATTTGTTCCATTTCATCATCAGTTAAACTAAAATCAAACACATCAATATTTTCAATAATTCTTTCAATATGTGTTGATTTAGGAATAACTACAATACCTCTTTGGATATTCCAACGAAGCAATACTTGTCCTACTGATTTATGGTGACTAGAAGCGATGTTTTGTAACATTTCATTTTCAAATGGATTATATCTTCCACCACCAAGTGGTGCCCATGCTTCAGGAATGACTTGATATTCATTCATTGTTTTAATAGCTTGTTCTTGAACATAATAGGGGTGTAATTCAATTTGATTAACCATTGGTTTAATTTCAACAATTTCGCAAAAATTAGTTAAAATATTAGGATAAAAGTTAGAAACTCCAATTGCTTTAAGTTTTCCTTCTTTATAAGCATCTTCTAATGCACGCCATGCAGCAAAATAATCTCCCATTGCTTGATGTAATAAATATAAATCAAAATACTCTAACCCACTTTTTTAAGCGAATTTTCGATTCCTTGCTTAGCCATTTCATAAGTTCTCATATCTTGAACCCATAATTTAGAGGTAATAAACAATTCTTCTCTAGTGCAAATACCTTCTTCAATCGTTTGTTTTACGGCTTTTCCGACAGCATCTTCATTTATATAAGAAGCCGCTGTATCAATTAAACGATAACCATTTTTAATAGCTTGGTAAACAATCTCTTGGCATTCTTTTTTATCAGGAACTTGGAAAACACCAAGACCTAAAATTGGCATTTTTAATTGATTGTGTAAAGTAACATATTCCATGATAATCCCTCCTATTTTTCACCATCAACATCAGGAATAGTAGTTGAAAGTTTATGTTGTGATTCTTGAGTGACTTGGTAAAATGGTTGATGTTTATTTAATTTTTCAATTTCAGACATTTCTTGTGCAGTTAAATCAAAATCAAATAAATCGATATTTTCTAAAATATGATTTTCATTACGACTTCCCGGCACTGCACTAAATCCCATTTGTGTATGCCATTTTAAAATAATTTGAGAAGTCGTTTTATGATATTTAGCCGCTAGTTTTTTAAATAATTCTTCATTTAATAGCCCACTATCTCCATGTCCTAAAGGAAACCATGATTGTAGTGTAATACCATTTTGATTACAAAAATCTCTCACTTTATCAGCTGGATAATAAGGATGATATTCCACTTGCATCACGACCGGTTTAATTGTGCAATGATCTAAAATTTCTTGAATTTGTTCAATACTGAAATTTGATAATCCCAGTGCTTTAATTTTACCTTCTTGATAGGCTTTTTCCATCATTTGATAACCGACGATATAATTATTTAAAGGGTGATGAAGAAGCATTAAGTCTACATAATCTACCCCTAATCTTTCTAATGTCTTGTCTATTGCATCTTTAGTTCCATAAAATGTCGGTGCTAATTTAGTTTCAATAAATGTCGGTGCTAATTTAGTTTCAATAAATATTTCATTTCGACTAATTCCGGATTTTTTAATTCCTCTACCTACACTTTTTTCATTTGTATAACGATTTGCCGTATCAATCAAGCGATAACCGTTTTGAATGGCAAAAGCAACATTATTTTCAATTTGTTCACTAAATTGATTGATAGTCCCTAAACCAATACTAGGCATTAACATCCCGTTACTTAATTCAATCGTTTTCATATAAACCTTACATTCCTTTCCGCCTGTGGCTCTAAGGCACACATAGTCATGAAAAATAATTGGTTTTCGCAGGCATTTTATTTTATTCTTTAACTAAAGGGAGATTACACACTACAAAGCACGTTGGGGTGAGTTGTAGATTTCTGCAACCCTTCAGTTTAAAACAGTATATAAACCAGTGTAAGAATGACTCTTTCAAGCACACATAAGTAGCACTTGATGCTGGAGATTAATCATTGACTTTAGTCTTTTTCTTTAGTGCCAGTCATTTAGTCACTGTATCTCCTCCTCTATATTTTGAAAAGGAGTTTTTATTTATGGAAGTTATTTATTCTAAATCCTGTGGCGTTGATGTGCATAAAAGATTTATCGTTGCTGTTATTTGTGATTCATTTTACGCCAATCCCAAGTATATTCGCAAAAGATTCTCAACCTTCAATAATCAATTGATTGCATTTAAAAATTAGCTTATTGAGCATGGCTGTCAAAATGTATGCATGGAAAGTACCGGAAAGTATTATGTCCCTGTATACAATGCATTAGAAGGTTTTATTTCCAATGTCGTCGTTGCCAATCCTAAATGGGTCAGAGCTGTCAAAGGTGAGAAATATGATAATAAAGATGCTAAATAGATTGCCGATCTCTTTAAACTTGGTCTTGTAAGATCTAGTAATATTCCTTCTAAAGATATACGCATTCTTAGAGAATTTACTCGTTATCAGTATAAACTTATCAATACTCGTTCTTCTGAGAAGAATCGTTTCCAAAATGCTTTGAATGTTGGAAACTGTAAAATTGATATGGTCTTTTCTGATGTCTTTGGCAAATCTGCATCTTCTATTATCAATCTTATTCTATCAAATGATACCTATACTAGTGAAGAGATTCTTTCAAAAGTTCATGGAAGATGCAAAGCACCTCATCAAGATATCTTAAGTGCCATTGAGGGTGTCACTCTTGACGCTCATCAAAAAGCAAGAATTGAAATTGTTAAAAATCATATGGGATATGTTAACTCGCTTCTTTATAAAATCGAGAAGCATATTGATAAGATGATAGTTGGATACGAGAACTACATTCAGCTTCTCTGTACAATTCCAGGTGTTGATAGAAAATCGGCTATTACTATCATTTCTGAAATTGGTGTTGATATGTCACAATGGGCATCACATCACAAATTGGCTTCATAGGCTAGTCTTGCACCTGGATGCAATGAATCAGCTGGCAAAAAGAAATCAGTTAAGATTTCAAGAGCTGGCATATATCTTAAATCTTGTCTTGTTCAGGTTGCACACGCAGCTGTTAAAGATAAAGATTATGACTATTATGCTAATAAATTCAATAAGATTTCGAAGCGTCGTGGCAAGAAAAGAGCAATTATTCCCATCTCCAGAAAAATATTAGTAGCTATCTACCATATGCTTAAGACTGGTGAAGTTTTTAATCCAAATGATATGACTGATATTGAAACTTCACAAAAGAAACGTATTGAATATATAAAAAACAATTTCAAAAATGCTTTCAACCAATTATTGCGTACTGAATTAAGTAGTGAGGAAATTCTTGTATTTTTTCCAATAAAATCTACTGACTCACCCTTAAAGAAATAGTATGCATTCGTGGGGGTAAGGGGGCATTACGCCTTATTTTAGATATAAATTATTTTCCTTATATAATTTTTATTTTCAGATTAATCACCTATCTTTTTAATCCACAAATCATTTCTACTGTTGCGGGATCGTAATGTGAGAAAAATGAACTTGTTTCTTTATCCATGTTTGCAATTGTTTCCATATCTTCATTGCTTAATTCAAAATCAAAGATGTTAATATTTTCTTCCATTCTTTCTTTTCTTACAGTTTTAGCTAAAGGCACAATTCCTCTTTGAACTAACCATCTTAAAATGACTTGTCCTACTGATTTATGATATTTATTTCCAATTTCAGTTAATACTTCATTACTAAACATTCCATTTTTACCTTCCGCAAAAGGTGCCCATGCTTCTAATTGCACTCCATATTTTTGGTTATATTTTAAGGCTTCTGTTTGTTGGTGGAATGGGTTAACTTCTACTTGATTAATCGCTGGAACAACTTCAGTATCTAAGCATAAATCAACTAAACGATCAGGATAGAAGTTAGAAACTCCAATTGCTTTAATCTTACCTTCTTTGTATAAATCAATTAATGCTCTGTAAGCCCCATGATAATCTTTAAATGGTTGATGTAATAAAACTAAATCAATGTAATCTAATTGCATCTTTTTTAATGATTCTTCAACAGATTTTTTTGCTTTTTCATACCCATAATTAGAAATCCATACTTTTGTTGTGATAAATAATTCTTCTCTAGGTAAGTTTGTTTTTTGAATAGCAATTCCTACTGCTTCTTCATTACCATAAGATTGAGCAGTATCAATTAAACGATAACCAGCATCAATAGCATCTAAAACTACTCTGACACATTCTTCTTGATCTTTAACTTGGAAAACTCCAAAACCTGTGACAGGCATTTTTATTCCATTATTTAATGTTACATATTCCATTATGTTATCCTCCCTATTAATCATGAATTTTTAATCCCATTAATCTTGTTTCATTAGCAGGATCTTCTGGATTATGAGTTGGTTTTCCTGTATCTAATGCAATCATTGCTTCCATTTCTTCAGGAGTAAGTTCAAAATCAAAAATATCGATATTTCCTTTTATTCTTTCAGGATTAGTTGATTTGGGTAATGAAATAACTCCCATTTGATTAATCCATCTTAAAATAATTTGACCTGCATTTTTGTGATATTTATTAGCTAAAGAGACAATTGTTTCATTTTCTAATAAATCTTTGTTACCATGTCCTAATGGAAACCATGCTTCTAAACGAATGTTATTTTTTTCCATTTCTTCTTTTAATTGTTTTTGTTGAACAAATGGGTTAAATTCCACTTGATTAACTGTTGGCATGATTTTCATTCCATCTTTAAATTTATTCCAAAGATTAACTGTAATATTAGAAATTCCAATCGATTTAATTTTTCCTTCTTCTACGGCTTCTTCTAAGGCTTTCCATGCTCCTAGATAATCACCATAAGGTTGATGTAATAAGTATAAATCAATATAATCTGTATCTAATGCTTTTAAAGAATTTTCAATCCCTACTTTCGCATTTTCATAACCATAATCTTGTAACCATAATTTAGAAGTGATAAAAACTTCTTCACGTTTAAGTCCACTATCTTTAATTGCTTTTCCTACGTCACTTTCATTCATATATCCTGCGGCTGTATCAATATGACGATACCCTGCTTTTAATGCCATTAAAGTTGCTTCATAAGTTGGTCCATTATTAGGAATTTGGAAAACACCAAATCCAATGGCTGGAATTGTTTGATTATTGTTTAATTTAAAATTTTTCATTTTTTATTCATCTCCTTTTATTTTACAGTTATATTTTAACTATTTATTTTAAAGAAGTACAATACGAATAATGAAAACTACTATAACAAAATTACATACTGAAATCAGTTCTATTGTTGGTTTAATGTAATGGCTTCACCTGGTGCTAATACTTTAATTCGATGAGGGTTAATCACACGATCTACTAAATTTTCAGGATTAGCATTAAATGGTGAAAAATCCGGTGCGTCTACACTTCCCCAATGAATACATACTAAAGTAGCATTTGGATAAGTGTTGGCTAATTTGACAGCCTCTTCAAATGTGATATGCCAATCGTTATCACTAAAATCAAATAAAATCACATCGGGTTGAGGCATTTTTAAATGTTCGTCTATTAATTTTGAATCACCCGGTAACCAAATAGTTCCATCTAATGTTTCAATCCAATATCCACAATAATCTTCCTCTTTCCATTGACGATAATTATGTTTTTTTGAATCTTTTTGCCAATTATGTAAAGCAGGTGTTAATGTGATTGTAACATCGTTTACTTTAAAAGTATCATGAATATCATGTCCGATTCCATTAATTCCGTTTTCTTTCATAACAGAAGCCACATAGTTTGTGGAATGATATGAATGACATACTTTTAAAACATCTTTACAAGTAGGAATACTAAAATGGTCATTGTCAATATGTGTTACTAATAAAGCATCTAAAGTAGGAATGTTTTGTGGTAAAATAGGCATTTCAAATAGTAAAGGCATATCAAATCCTTCTAGTAATGGATCTATCATGATGTTTGTTCCTCGACTATTAATCATGATGCTAGCATTTCCTAACCAATAGACTTGTGTATTGTCAATTGGTTTAAATGCTTCTTTTGTAATGGGTTGGATTACTCCTGGCATTGCTTGACCTTTTTTACTTTTGTACACTTTCATTTTTTTGTTCCTCCTATCTCTTATATCTTTATTTTATCATATCCTTTTGTTTTGTCTAATACTTACAATGTATTATGTAGTATTCATATGAGGTATGGTGAAAAGGAAGAGGAGAATTAAAAAGTTGTTAAAAATGTTATGGTTCAATTTTTAAAAATGTAAACAAACATTTATAATAAAGAGACAGTGAAATTATAAATATACTAAAAGTTTTGTTTATAACCGCCTAAAACTATCTTTTTCTTTCATTTTTATCATGTATATGGCATATTTATTGTCGTAGAATAGATTATTCTACGACAACCTAGACACAAAAAAAGCATAGAATTAACAATTTTAACTCGTTAATCCTATGCTTTTTAACTTAATTAAATATTAAAATGATTGACTTCATCAATACTACTAATCATACCTTTATAATTTAGTCCATATAAACTTGCAAAACGACTCATTGTATATTCGCCCGCTTTTAATTGTTCTTGTGTTGGAGCATATCCTTGGAAAATAAAGTAAAGATCTTTTCCTTTAAGTAAAGTTTCACTTACATTCATATAAAAACGATCTAAAACATTTCTAATCGCCCCTGACATACTATGCCAATATAAAGGAGAACCAATGACAATCACATCTGCTTTAGCCATTGCCTCAACGACTTCTTCAAATTGATCATCTGCAAAATGTTGTCCATAACTATAAATTTTATAATCAACTAAATGTAATGTTTCAAATTCTTTATTTTTTAATAACTGATTTGCTAACTTCATTGTATTGCCTTGTTTATTAGGACTTCCATTAATCATTAATATTTTCATTGTACTCTCACCTTTCTAATGCCCACCAAAAACTTTAAATTCCATTGAATCTAATTTTTGGTCAATCTTATTAATTTCATCTTGACTTAATTCAATATTACCGGCATCAAAATTTGCTTGTAAACGTTCTACTTTTCTTGAACCGGGAATTGGAATAATAAAATCATATTTATTAATCATCCATGCTAATGACATTTGGGCACTTGTTGCATGATGATTTTTTCCAATTTCATTGACAGTTTCTAATAATTCATTTGTTTTAACGATTCCTTCATCACTGTATTGAGGCATATTTACTCTAAAATCTTGTTCACCGGTTCCAAAATCTTTTTTAGATTGGTAAACTCCTGATAATGCCCCATTAGCAAGTGGTGAAAAAGCCACATAAGTAATTCCTAATTCTTGACAAACAGGCATTAAGTTTTCATGCCATCTTGCCATCATTGAATATCTATTTTCAATGACTGTGACTGGACATATCGCATGGGCTCTTCTTAAATAGTCTTCATTAACTTCTGAAATTCCCCACGCTTTAATTAAACCTTCTTCAATGAGTTCTTTCATCACTTTAGCCACTGTTTCTGGTTCTACTTTTGGATCAATACGATGTTGATAATAAATATCAATATAATCTGTTTGTAATCTTTCCAAAGAACCTTTAATAGAGGCTCTAATTTTTTCAGGTGAACTATCTAATTCTAAATGATCGCCTTTATGTGTTACACCAAATTTCGTGCATAAAATAACTTTATCTCTAAAAGGTTTTATTGCTTCACCGACAACTTCTTCATTGTAATTAATTGAACCATCTGGGTTAATTCCGGTATAACATTCAGCAGTGTCAAAAAAGTCATACCCCATTTGATAAGCCTGACGTAAAATTTCAATGGCTTCTTGTTTAGGTGTTGGTATTCCACTGGCGTGTGATAATCCCATACAACCTAATCCAATCACGTTCACAAACATATCTGTTTTTCCTAATTGTACTCTTCTCACTTTTTTAATCTCCTTTTTAATTTTGATTTGGTTTTAAAGGTCCGTAAAAATATGATGCCGTTGCGCCACCGTCAATTAATATATCTGTTCCAGTAATAAATGCCCCTTTAGCACTCATTAATAATTCCGCTACATTTGCCACTTCATCAGCAGTAGCCGGACGATGAGCAGGACATAACGCAAACATATTTTTATAAAAATCACCTCGAGGTCCGTTAAATTCATCAATGGCTAGTGGGGTTACCACAATTCCTGGTGAAATCGAATTAATTCTCGCATTTCTTTCACCCCATTTAACAGATTCATACATCACTCTTTTTTCATTACAACGTTTGGCTAGTTGATAGGCGTGCAGTGAATCATTAATATTACAAGGTTGTAGTACTTCTAAATCAAGTAATTGTTCAGTTGGAGTTGTTGCTAATTGTTCATCAACTTCTTGACTAAGTGCAGGCATACGATGACCTGATTGACTTGAAATAGTGATCCCTACACCTCCTTGTTTAATGACCTTACCAACTTCTTCTAATAAAACTGCTGTGCCATATAAATCAACTTTTAAGATTGTTTCAATTGAAGCTTGACTTGGAGAAACACCCGCCCCATTAACTAACATAGCAATTTCACCATATTCTTTGGCTTTATCAATCATGTCTAAAATCGACTTTCTTGAAGATAAATCCATTTGAAACGAAACGACATCAAATCCTGCAGCATTCATAATTTTCGCAATCTCTTTAGCGTGATCAAGATTAACATCACCCATAATAATTTTCATACCATAACCCATTCTTCTAGCGATTGCCATACTAATTTGACCGGCACCCACTACAATCATGACATCTTTCAATTTTCACACCTCCTTTATTTAATATACTTTTTACTTTGCGAATTCATTGTAATACTTGAAGTTCACTTTAAGTCAATAGATAATTTAAAAAATTTTATATTCATTTATAAGTTATACTTATAGATTTAAAAATTAGATGTAAAAAAAGCAAACTGATAACAGTCTACTTTAAAGCATTATAATCTTCTTCACTAACGGCTTCACACCATTCATTAGAAGCATCTTTTGCCGGTACTTCAATTGCGATATGGCTAAACCAACTATCTTTACTTGCACTATGCCAATGTTTAACTTCGGGAGGAATATTAACCACATCACCCGATTTAAGTTCTATAGCTTCTTTACCCCATTCTTGATAATCTCCTCTACCATCAGTAACTAATAAAATTTGTCCACCTTTATGATGAATATGCCAATGATTACGACAACCCGGTTCAAAAGTGACATTCGCCACACCAACACCACCACTTCTAGCAAGGGCCTTTAAATAACTTTTACCCTCAAAATATTGTTGATATTCTACATTTTCATTTCTTAAACCAAATAAACATTTCATAAATATTTCCATCCTTTCTATCTATTTCTACTTCAATTATGACCCTACTTAATCAAAAATCTAATACCTATTTTTTATTAGTTTTCATACACTTTAGGCATGGTAATTTATTAATTTAAAATAAATATTTAGATACGGTTACTATACTTTCTTATTTAAGATTTTACCTCAATTTTTTTGATTATATTAATAAATTAACGCAAAACTATTTCTATTTACCATTAAATATTATAAAATATCTTTTAAGTTCAATATATTTATTGGAGGCCTTTAATATGAAAAAATATAAACATGAAATATTTACTATACCTAACTTATTATCATTAAGTCGTATTATTATGATCCCTATTATTGTATGGCTATTTTATCAAAAACAGGATTATCTTTTAACTTTAATTGTTTTTGTCATTTCAAGTTTAACGGATATTACTGATGGTTACATCGCTCGTCATTACCACATGGTGACTAAATTAGGGAAAATACTTGATCCAATTGCAGATAAAATGACACAATTTACATTAATGGTTTGTTTAGTTAAAATACACCCATTAACACTTTATTTACTAATCGCTTTAATTATTAAAGAATTCTGTATGGCATTAATGGGATTATTTGCACTCGCTCACGATATTGCCGATAGTGCAAAATGGTATGGAAAACTATCAACTGTTGTTATTTTTATCTGTATCATCTTACATTTATTAATTGTTGATATGACAATGCATTTGTCACTATTTTTAATTATCATCACTTTAGGTTTTATGAGTTTATCTTTAGTCATGTATGCAAGACAGTATTATTTAGCTTATAAAAATAAACAATAAAAAAACAGCGTCTGCTGTTTTTTTTATTGTGCCATCACTCCCACAAGTTTATGAGGAACATAAGGAGCTTCTAAATAAGCAATTTCTTCATTAGTTAAAGTCGTATTTAATGCTTTAATTGCCCCATCAATATGATGAAGTTTTGTTGCTCCAATAATAGGTGAAGTTGTTTTAGTTAATAACCATGACAGTGAAATTTCTGTCATTGACACATCTTTTGCTTTTGCAATTTCAATCACACGTTCAATAATTAATGCATCAACCTCTTTTGAAGCATCGTATTTTCCTTTGGCATATTGATCTTCTTTTAAACGTTTTGACTCACTTCCTGGCATTTTGGCCAATCTTCCTGAAGCCAAAGCACTATAAGGCGTTAAAGCCACATGATGTAAATCACAATAAGGCTTCATTTCTCTTTCTTCTTCTCTAAAAATCAAATTATAATGACCTTGAACCGAAACAAATGGAGTTAAGTCATTGTTTTTAGCGTATTCATTCGCTTTAGCAAGTTGCCAAGCATAACAATTTGAAATTCCAATTGTTTTCACTTTCCCTGATTTTACTAAGTCATGAAGAATGTTCATAGTTTCTTCAATAGGGGTATCATAATCATAACGATGCATGATATATAAATCAACATAATCCATATCCAAACGTTTCAAACTATCATTTAAACATTTTTCAATATGTTCTTTAGCACTAATCCCTTGTTTAATTTGTTCTTGAGTACGTGGCATATATTTAGTTGCAATCACTACATTTTGACGATTGGTTAATTCTTTAATCGCTCTTCCTAGAAAAATTTCACTTGTTCCTGATTGATATCCCATTGCTGTATCAAAAGAATTAATTCCGTTATCTAATGCATATTTAATAATTTGCTTAGATTCATTATATGGTAAAGTCCATGAGTGCATTCCTTGACTAGCTTCACCAAATCCCATACACCCTAAACAAATTCTTGAAACTTTTAAATTTGAATTTCCTAATTGTACATATTCCATTTTAATCCTCCTTCTTTTGTCGTATAACTTCTTTTAACTTAAATGTATTGTTTTCAAATTCATAAACAAATATCGCACAATTGCCAAATCCTTTTTTCAACTCCTCCATTGGATCTTGAATGGCTCTTAAAAAATTAAAACACGCCCCACTGTGGCTCACTGCAAGTACACTATGATGATCTTCTTTTTGCATAATTTCTAGTAAAGTTTGATACATTCTATCCCTGACTTCATTAGAAGATTCGCCACCATATTGAAGATAAAATGTCTCACAATCTTTCGGTGATAGATGACGATTTAATCGTTCACTTTCGCCTTCTAATTCACCATAAAAATTTTCTTTTAAACCTTTTAAACGCTGATAAGGCATTGAAGTCACTAATTCTAATGTATCAGAACATCTTTCACTTGTTGAACTATACGCATGATCAAAATGAATATGATGACTTTTAAAATACTCCCCTGCTTTTTTAGCTTGATTAATGCCATTTTGAGTTAATGGTGAATCACACCACCCTTGAATTTTATGTTGTGCATTAAACAACGTTTCACCATGACGCATTAAATATAAATACTTCATCTTTCCACCTCCAAAAAAAAACTCTTGTTTTATACTTATATTGTATAATAATCACAAGAGTTTTCAATTGACATTTAATATAAAATATCTAAATATTGACAAATAAAGCGTTTTGTCTACTTTACTCACTTCTTAAAGCACTGACCGGATCTTCTTTGGCTGCTTTTTTAGAAGGGATGATTCCACCAATTAAAGTTAAAATAGTACTTAATGCAATTAAAACAATTCCTGCTACGATTGGTAAAGTTGCATTAATTTGATTAGAATTAGAAATACTATGAACGACATGATTAATTGGAATTAATAAAATTAATGTAATCCCAATTCCTAAAAGCCCTGAAAATAAACCGATAATAAATGTTTCAGCATTAAACACATTAGAAATATTACGTTTAGAAGCCCCAATAGCTCTTAAAATACCAATTTCTTTTTTACGTTCTAATACGCTAATATAAGTAATGACCCCAATCATAATAGATGAAACAATTAACGAAATAGCGACAAAAGCTACTAATACATAACTAATGACATTGACAATATCTGTCACTGAACTCATTAATGCCCCTACCATATCCGTATAAGTAATTACTTTTTCTTCTTGGTTGTTATTTTCCATATCTAAATTATATTGATCTAAAATAGTTAATACATTTTCTTTACTTTCAAAATCCTTAGGATAAATATTAATGGTTGCAGGTTCATCAACATTGGCATACCCTAATTTTCTTAAATTATTTTCATATGTGGCTGTCTCTTTACTCATTAAAGATAACATCAACTCTGATAATTCTTGTTCACTCATCTTCATTTGAATCGCAGAAGCAAACTGACTGGCATCAAAACTCATTGCCTCACTCATTGATTGACTTAATTTTGTCATACTTTGTGTTAATTCTTTTTGCATTGTTGAACTTAAAGAAGTTATTGCATTTTTTGAATATTCACTAATTAATGAAGATATTTGTTGATCTAAATTATTTTTTTCAATTATTTGATTAATGCTTGAAGTCATAATTTGTGTCGCTTGTGGGCTATTAAGATATTGTTTAAAATAGTTATTTAAATCATTAATATCTGGTAACTGATTTTCTTTTAAATAATCTTCTATGACTTTATTAAAAATTGCTTGTAATTGTTCATTGGTAATTTTGATTTCACCATTTTCTTGGATATATTTTTCAATTTCTGTTTTTATGGTTTGATTCACTTCATTAGATTGTAAATATTCAAATAATTGTTTTAATGATTGTGAAAAAGAAACTTCCGGATTTATCGTCAAATAATTTTGAAAATCATCTACTAAAGCCTTCATCATTGTTTCAATATCACTCATTGAAATATCAAATTTAATTTGACTTAAAATTGTATTAAAATCTATTTCAGGTAAGGACATTTGTGTCAAAGCATTATTTAAGTTACTTAAATCTAAATTCATTTTGCTTTGATCGAATTTAAATGCAGATTGCATTTTTGAAGGATCAATTGAAAATAGTTTTGTCATATCAAAAGCATTCTCATCTGATGAATCATTAAAACTTTTTCCTGTAAATACATTCATATCACTTTTAGCTAATTGTGCTTGCACAATTTCACTGTTTTTAGCATTTTCTATAATTTCATCTTCCAAAGTAGCCGGATAATAAATACCGGTAGATAGCATTGTGGCACTGACACCTTCTTTAGGTTGCACAATTCCTACTATTTTTAAATCTTCACCGTTTGAAACGATATTTTTCATATAATCAATGTCATCTGATTTATCTTTATAGACATTATATTCATTATCATATTGATAAAAATCAGTCGCATTCACTAATTTAAATGTAATTCCTAAAATATCTTCATAACTATAACCTGAAAGTTGATTAGGGACAGTGACTTCTTCTTCTAAAGAAAATTGTTTAATCATCTCATCAAGTTCTTTAGGATCTCTTAGTCCTAATGTATAAAGCATAAAATCACTAATACTTCCGTCATTTGTTAAAACTAGGACACATTCATGACTATTTTGAGGCCATGTACCTGCTTTAATATCATATTGTTCATTAAATAAACTTGTATTTCTTGGCATAGCCGCAAATACATTTGTACTCATCGCACTTGACATCATACTATTAGTGTTACTTGTTGTTCCAATTCCTAAAGCACTAAAAGATTTATCAGGATTAACTTGTCGTAAATTTTCAACATCAGAGCTAAAAATTTGTGGAATTACATTATAAGAATACTCTATTGCTTTAGTATATTCATTAATGTTTGAACTATCATTTTCTAAATATTGTTTTAACGACGTCAAATCGTTTGAACCGATTTTTGAAAACATATTCGTAATCATTTCACTAACTTTCACATCATCGTTATTATCAGTCCCTTTTTCAGTTCCGGCTAGTAACATTGAAGTCATATCAAAACCGGTACTTTGAATTTGTAATGGATATTGAGATAATGTTTCTTCTTCAATTGATTGGATATAACTATTAACCCCATTAGATAACGATAAAATAAGCGCTATTCCAATGATCCCAATTGAACCGGCAAAGGCAGTTAAAATCGTTCTTCCTTTTTTAGTCTTAAGATTATTGAAACTTAATGATAATGAAGTTAATAAAGACATCGATGCTTTTCCCATATTTTGATGTTTAGGTGAGATTAACTCTTTGTGATCAATATTAAAAGGTTGACTATCTGAAATAATTTTTCCGTCTTTTAAATTAACGATACGAGAAGCATACTCTTGTGCTAGTTCAGGATTGTGCGTAACCATTACGACCAATCGATCTTTAGCCACTTCTTTTAATAAATCCATAACTTGAATACTTGTCTGTGTATCAAGAGCACCGGTTGGTTCATCGGCTAATAGAATATCTGGGTCATTGACTAAAGCACGAGCAATCGCCACTCTTTGCATTTGCCCACCAGAAAGTTGACTGGGTTTTTTATGACATTGTTTTTCTAAGCCTACTTTCCTTAATGCTTCTAATGCTTTTTGTTTTCGTTTAGTTTTCGATATTCCTGAAATAGTTAAAGCTAATTCAACATTGGCTAATAAAGTTTGATGTGGAATAAGATTATAACTTTGAAATACAAAACCAATAGTATGATTGCGATAAGAATCCCAATCACGATCTTTATATTTTTTAGTTGAAATTCCATTAATAATTAAATCACCACTATCATAGCGATCTAACCCACCAATGATATTTAAAAGCGTTGTCTTCCCACTTCCGCTAGGTCCTAAAATGGCGACAAACTCATTATCCCTTAAATTTAATGAAACTTGATCTAAGGCAATTTGTGTTAAATTACCGGTCACATACTTCTTACTAATTTGTTTAATTTGAAGCATCAAATTCACCCCTTTATTTTTCATAAATTACATTATATGCTTAAAAAAAGAACTTAATATTAATTTGATAAAAATTTAAACTATTCTTTCATATTTTAACACCATATGATAAAATCTTAAACGATTTTATATTCCCTGTCATACAACTATTTTGATAAAAAATTGAATTATCTATTGACTTAAAGTGAACTTTAAGTTGTATGATTACTTTAGGCAACAATGGAGGTATAAAATATGAAAACATGGTTAATTACAGGTTGTAGCAGTGGAATTGGTAAAGGAATCGCTAAAGCAGTACTTGCTAGTGGTGATCAAGCCATCATCACTGCAAGAGATCGTTCTAAAATTGAAGATTTAGTTAAAATGTATCCTAATACTGCATTAGGTGTCACTTTAGACATTACCCAAAAAGAAAGTATTGAAAAAGCAGTTAAATTAGGATATGAACGTTTTGAAAACATTGATGTTTTAGTCAACAACGCCGGTTATGGTTATCGTTCTTCAATTGAAGAAGGGGATCAAGATGATGTTGATTTATTATTCAACACAAATTTCTTTGGTCCAATTGAATTAATTAAAGCAGTTTTACCTAAAATGCGTCAAAATAAAAACGGTGCAATTATTAACATTTCATCAATTGCCGCTGTGCGTTCAGCAGTCGGTTCTGGATATTATGCAGCCAGTAAAGCAGCCTTAGAATTAATGAGTGATGGTTTAATGAAAGAATTAAAACCTTTAGGAATTAAAGTCATGATCGTTGAACCTGGTTCATTTAGAACTCATTTTTACGACACTTCACTAAAAGGCACTCAAAACAAAATCGATGATTATAACGAAACTGCCGGTAAAACTCGTAAAGAAAATATTGTGAATTTAAAAAATCAACCCGGTGATCCTGATAAAGCCGGTCAAGTGATCGTAGAAGTCGCAAATCAAGAAGAATATCCAACTCGTTTATTACTTGGCAGTGATGCTGTGCGTATTGTAAAAGAGGCACTTGAACAAAGAATTGAAGAAATTGAAAACTACCAAACAATCAGTATTCAATCTGATTTTTAAAAAAAACACCTTATTGAAAGGAAATCATCAAATCCCTTTCATAAGGTGTTTTTAATTACTTTTCAAAATGAGCTGCTACTTTTTGTAACCCTTCAATAATTGCTAAATGTTGTGGGCATACATTTTCACATTGCCCACAGCCAATACACTCACTTGCTTTACCAAATGTTTTTGTCAAGTTATTATAATATTCCCCTTGCGGTGTCCACCCTTTTTCTTCCACTTCTTGTAAATCTGCGTTATACAATGAAAAATACTTAGGAATGGCAATTTTCATTGGACAACCATCTGTACAATATGAACATCCAGTACATGGAATCGCAATAGTTGAATTGATCATTTCCACAGCTTGATTGATCAATTGATATTCTTCATCATTTAGCGCTTTAAAATCCATCATATAATCAGTATTATCAATGACTTGTTCAAGTGTAGACATCCCACTTAATACCATCATAACATTATCTAAACTTGCGACAAAACGAATAGCCCATGAAGGAATTGACATTTTTGGTGAATATGTTTTAAACATCGTACTGACTTCTTCGGGAACATTTGCTAAAGTTCCGCCTTTAACAGGTTCCATCACAATGACCGGTTTATTAAATTTTGTCGCCACTTCATAACATTTACGTGATTGAACTCCAACACTATCCCAGTCTAAATAATTAATTTGTAATTGTACAAATTCAAATTCTGGATGATTTGTTAATACTTCTTCTAATAGTTCAGGTCCGTCATGGAAAGAAAAACCAATCGTTTTAACTAAGCCTTGTTTTTTCTTTTCAATTAACCAATTGAAACAATCTAAGCGATTATATGTTTCAATACTGTGTGTATTAATATCATGAAGTAAATAATAATCAAAATAACTTACACCTGTTTTTTCTAATTGTTCATTAAAAATACGATCACGATCTTCTTTATTTTGAATAAACCCTGAATGTAATTTTGTCGCTAAAGTATAACTCTCTCTTGGATGACGATTTACTAATGCTTCTTTAGCGGCATTTTCACTTGCAAAGCCGCAATACATCCATGCAGTATCAAAATATGTAAACCCTCTTTCTAAAAATGTGTCCACCATTTGTTTAGTTTGTTCAATATCAATTTTTGATGAATCATTAGGATCTAATGAAGGTAATCTCATTAATCCAAAACCTAATTTTTTACTCATTTTTATCCCTCCTATAATTATATTATACTTCATAGAGTTCACTCGAGGTCAAGAGAATTTTATGAAATATCTTTAAAATTAATGTAACCAGTTTTTTAAACAAAAGCTAATACTTAAAAAATATATCTCTTTTAATCAATAACTTTAAAATGTTTCCATTTACCACTACGATAACGCACAATAATTAATGCTGCTTTAATTGTCCAATCAATTCCCATTGCAAGGGCAATACCGATCACTCCCATATTTAACCATAACCCTAAAATCACTGAGAAAATCACACGACAAATAACTGTTGAAAAAATAGAAGAATACATTGTAAATTTAATATCCCCTGCTGCTCGAAGTCCGTTTGATAATGAAAATGAATAAGGACAAGTGATAATATTAAATGCATTATGAATGAACACTAATATAATCACTAATTGTTTACCTTCTGAAGATAAACTATATAATTGAAGCAGTAATGGTGTAATGATAAAGAAAAAAGTATTCCATACAAACGAACCGATATAAGTCATTCTTAATAATTTTTTCATATAATAATCCGCTCCCTCAGGATCACCTGCTCCCATATATTGACCAATTACAGTCATAAAAGCAGGTCCCATTGCAATTACAAATAAAGCAGACATTGACCAAAAACTTTGTGCGATCCCATTAGCTGCAATTTGTACTGTTCCAAATAAAGCCACAATTGAACTTAAAGCAACTTTAGAAATTTGAAATAATCCATTTTCAATACTATTAGGGATTGCAATTTTAAAAATACGAATAATCATTTCTTTATGGAATGATAAAACTTGTTTTAATTGAATGAAAATTGTATTGTTTTGATTAGAAGAAAGTATATACATCACCACTGCGGCATATATTCTTGAAATTAATGAAGGAATGGCTACCCCAGCTACACCGGCATGTAAAATAAATACACCAATATAATTTCCTACTACATTAATAACATTCGTCACGATTGAAATATTCATCAACGTTTTAGTTTTTCCCATGCTTCTATATAAACCAGCACACCCATTATACACAGCTAAAAAAGGAAACGAAATCGCAGATAAATATAAATAAGTCATTCCGGTTCCAAAAACATCTTTTTCAACACGTCCAAAAACTAAAGTAAATACATTTTTACCAAAAAGCATTAATAACACAGTCACAACAATTGAAATTAATGTTGTTAACATGACTAATTGACTCGCCGCTAAATTACCCTTTTTTTGATCTTTACTTCCAATATACTGACTGGCAATAATTGCTCCTCCTGTCGCTAAAGCGGTAAAAATCATAATAAAAATATTATTCAACTGATTGACTAACGATACCCCTGAAACAGCCGCTTCACCTGCATAACTAATCATTAAAGTATCCGCAATTCCAACTAAAAGTGCTAAAAACTGTTCCACAATAATTGGAATAATTAAAGCAATTAACGCTTTATTACTAAATTTCTTTTTCGATTCCTCAATTCCTTTTTTAGGCTCAATCATTCGATTTAACACTAATTTTAAACTACCCATTTCTACACTTCCTTTTCTTTTATTATTTCATTAATACAATTAATCGCATTTAATGAACGTGGAAATCCAATATATGGAATACATTGTGTAATCACTTCGATTAATTTTTCACAATCATTGCCTACTGTGATATTGGCATTAATATGTGCTTTTAATTGATTTTCACAACCACCAAGTGAAGCAATACGCACTAATGCAATTAACTCACGCCATTTTAAATTCAATCCTTGATGTGTATAAAAATCCCCAAAACAAAATGCTGATAAATAATTTTGAATATGTTTTAAATCACTAGGGGCATTGTCATGATTTGCTTGAATATTATCTTTTCCAAATGCTTGACTTTACACTTCAAACCCTTGATTAAAGCGTGTTTGTTCATTCACTGTGGCCATAGAAGTATTACATTCAATTTGATGTTTTTTAAAGATTTCATTAGCCGCTTCTAATGCTTCTTGTACCTTTGCTAAACCAATATAAGGGGTACAATGATAAATCACTTCTTTAATAATCTTTCCTTCAACATTTAACACCAATGCTGCTTCAATATGATTTTTTAAAGCAATTGGAGTTTGTAATGTAGTATTAACCGCAATTAAAATTAATTCTCGTTCGCTTAACTCTAAATCACCATGGTGATAAACATCACCGTATATAAAATTTTGAACTATATTTCCAAAATTTAGATCATCTTTAAATTAATTATATTGATGTAATTGTTTAACTAATTGTTCTTTTAAATTAATTCTTTCCATGTTGTAACCCTCTTTCTTTTTTTAATTGATATAATAAATGGTCAATACAATCTACTTGTTGATATTTTAAATGCACATCATCTAATAAAATCAAACGTTATTGATTTAAAATATCAATTTTCTTAACCACATTTACATCTAAAAACATACAAACTAAATCACTTGATAAGCAATTTTTTTTAATGTTAAAATGTTGCTCATATTTTGAATTTCCTCATCACTATACTCATTAATAGAATGAAAAACTCCCATTTTTTTATAATACTGAAGTTTTTTCAATTAATATTAAATTTTAAACACACTTTGTTAATATCCATCTTTATCCCTCCTGTATTCATCATACCACTTTATTAAAATATGTCTAATACTCATTATGTATCTATTACCATACGTTTTATGTATAATAAAAAAGAACCTTATTATTTTGATTTCAAATAACATGGTCCTTTTTAATATATTTAAAAAATTCATTTAACGTAACTTAATATAATCCTTTAAAATTTGCGGTGTTGGAAGTCCTTCATTATCTCCTAAAGTTTGAACTTGAAGTGCCCCGATGGCATTTGCTCGAATTAACATTTCTTCATAGTTTAACCCTTCTAATCTTGCACTGATAATTCCCACTGCAAAACCATCACCTGCTCCAACTGTATCTACTACTTTTTCAACTTTAAATCCTGAAACAATCTGACTGGTTTGATTATTTTGGTAATAAGTCCCTTCTTTACCTAGTTTAATCACCACTTCTTTAACACCAAGATTAATAAAATAATCAGCAATTTGACGAGGTTCTTTACTTCCCATTAAAATTTCACCTTCATTAATTCCCGGTAAAATCATATCACAAAACTTAGCCATTTAATTAGTTGTTTCAATCATTGTTTGTTGATTAGGCCAAAGTTGTATTCTTAAATTTGGATCATAAGAAACATAAACGCCATTTTCTTTAGCACGTTTAGCTAGTTCAAATGATGCTTCTCTGGTATTTTTTGATAGTGCTAAAGGAATACCGGTAATATGAAGTTGGTCATATTCACTAAAATCAATGTGCTTAATATTTTCTAAGTCATAATGCGAAAATGCAGAGTTTTGACGGTAGTAATAAATCATTGGATCTCCTATTTCAACTTGATGTTTCATCATCATACCGGTTGGATAATTAGAATTAATACTAATTAAATCTGTTTTAATTCCTTCATTTTCAAGATGTTTTAAAATATATTTTCCCCAAGGATCATTTCCTAAAGCAGTAATATAAGTCACTTGATGATTTAACGAGTTAGTCCAATCGCCACATTGACTTCTGCTCCGGATAAACTTTTTTGAAATAAATGGACATCTTCTAATGAAGTCATCGTTGTTGTTGTGAGTAATGCCATTGGTTCACCAAATAGTAATATCTTTTTCATAAACTACTCCAATCTTAAATGAACTTTACAACCACCAATTTGTTCATTAAAATAAATTCTATTTTTCCTTTTGAATTATAGCGAATAGAAGATTGATCAAAAGTATATCCTTTTAATCCTAAAAAGAACATCGCACGTTCAATATTTGTTGTCGATAAACATAAATAATGTAATGTACTAGCATTACCCTCATACATATATTCTACTCCTTCAACACAACATGAAACTTTTAAATTTGTAATTGTTGAATCGGCTAATTCTTTCACCTCATTTTGATTTCCGCCAATTCCGACATGGTGAAAACGAATATTAAGCATCATTTTAATGGCTTCTTTTGTTAAAAGGGTAATTTGTTGCCAATCATGATTTTTTACGAATTCATCATTAATCATCCAAGTTCCACCACAATCAATAATTTTTTCAAAGTTTAAATATTCTTGTAAATTTTGAGGATTAATCCCCCCCCCGTTGGCATAAAACGTAATGTTGAATAAGGAGCAGCCATTACTTTGATGGCTTTTAATCCACCATTAACTTCAGCTGGGAAGAATTTAACAACTTCTAACCCTAATTCAATGGCTTTTTCCATATCACTAGGAGTAGTACAACCCTTAGCATTAAAATCTCTTTTTCTTGACAATATTTTACGACTTTTTTTAAACCGGGACTGACAATAAATTTTGCCCCTGCTTCAATGGCTCATCAACTTGTTTAGTTGTCAAAACCGTACCAGCCCCAATTAACATTTCTGGAAAATGGCTAGTCATTGTACAAATCAATTCTTTAGCACACTAAGTTCTAAAAGTCACTTCGGCGACTTTTAAGCCCCCGTCACATAATGCTTTTACAAGTGGTAAAGCATCTTCAACATTTTCTACTTTCACCACTGGAATAATTCCATATAATTCAATTTGTTTGATTAAATCTTCGTATCGTTTCATTATTTCATATACCCGCCTTTCATTGGTGACACAGCATGCTTGGCATAAATTTTTAAAACACTGGATTGATATTTTTCTTGTTTAGGTTGCCAATTTTGACGTCGTTTTTTTTAATCTCGTCAATTTTATCCAAAGAACATCTTTCACCTTTAACTCCAACAATATTTAAAATTCTTTTTCAATATCTAACTCAATTAAATCATCTTCTTCAATTAAAGCAATTGCTCCACCATCAGCTGCTTCTGGTGAAACATGAGCGATTGCCGGGACTTTACTGGCTCCTGAAAAACGTCCATCTGTAATTAAAGCAATGGTAGAGGCTAATAGAGTGTCTGATGAAATTGCTTCAGTTGTATAAAACATTTCTAGCATACCACTTCCTTTAGGACCTTCATAGCGAATAATTACAGCATCACCTGGTTGAATTTGATGGGATAAAATTGCATGAATGGCTTCTTCTTCACTATCAAAAGGATATGCTTTTAAAATTGCCTTGAACATATCTTTAGGTACTGCTGAGTGTTTAACTACAGCACCTTCTTTAGCTAAATTTCCTTTTAAAATTGCAACTGTTCCATTTGTTCCAATAGGATAATCAAATGGGCGAATGATATCTGTAGCTTTTAAATTCCATGGTTTTAAATACGCCTCACATTTTTCATAAAACCCATTTTTCTTGAGTTCTTCTAAATTTTCACCTAATGTTTTTCCAGTAACAGTCATCACATCAAGATGAAGCATACTTTTAATTTTTTCCATAATACGAGGAACCCCTCCAGCATAGTAGAAAAATTGTGTAGGCCATTTACCAGCTGGTCGAATATCTAATAAATAATGAGCATGACGATGCATTTTATCAAAGGTATCAGAATCAATATGGATTCCAAATTCATGGGCGATTGCTGGAATGTGTAATAATGAATTGGTTGAACCAGAAATAACTGCATGAACCATAATCGCATTTTCAAAACTTTTTTGAGTGACGATGTCACGCGCATTCATTCCTTTTTTAGCCATTTCAACAACCATTTTCCCCGCTAAAGTTGCCATGTCTTCTAAATCTTGACAATTAGACAGCATTAATGCACTGCCTGGAATCATTAATCCTAATGCTTCTGCCATAATTTGCATTGTTGAAGCAGTTCCCATAAAAGAACAAGCTCCACATGAGGAACATACATGATGTTTATAATATTCAGACTACTTTCAAGATACGCTAATAGTGTTAATCAAATAGCAAAACGAGTTAATTCTACTGGTGTTATTTATAGCGATGACATCAACGATATAAAACAACAAATCGAACACCTTTCAAAAGAAATTGGGCAAATACATTCATTACTGCTAGATAGAACTACAACAAAAGGAGATGATTCATAAGTGGCTATTACTAAAATTCATCCAATAAAATCTACACTTAATCTTGCAATTGACTACATAACAAACGAAGCAAAGACTGATGAAAAAATACTAGTTACAACAAACAATTGCTTCCCTGCTACTGCCCATACACAATTTTTTAAACAAGAGAAGATAATAATGTTAAAGGAAATGTGCTTGCAAGACATCTTATTCAATCATTTGTACCAAATGAAACTACGCCATAGCAAGCACATCAAATTGGATTGAATCTATGCAATAAAATACTTAAAGATGAATACGAGTTCGTGCTGTCTACCCATATTGATAAAGGACATATTCATAACCATATTATCTTCAACAATGTAAACATGGTCACTGGAAAATGTTATCAATCCAACAAAAAAAGCTATCATAAAATTCGTTATCAAAGTGATAAGCTATGCAAAGAAAATGACCTTATTGTCATTGACGAACACTATGAAACATACAAGAAAAAATATAAAACTAGTGGTAAGTCATGGTATGAAAATGAACAGTTTAAGAAAGGAAATTCATGGAAAAGTAAGCTACAATTTGATATTGATAGAACCATAAAACAATCAAAAGACTGGGATGATTTTCTTGATAAGATGACTATTCTTGGATATGAAATTAAGCATGGAAAACATATTGGTTTTAGACATAAAGATAAAGAAAGATTTACAAGATCAAAAGTTATAGGCATTGATTACACCGAAGATAGATTAAAAGAACGCATTAAAGAGAATGCCAATAGTAAGAATTACATTATTAAAAAGCGTATTGGAAATATCATCGATATCAACAACAATGAGAAAGTAAAATCAAGCAAAGGATATGAATATTGGGCTACTAAGCATAACCTTCAAGTAGCTTCTAATATTGTTATTTTAATGCGTGAAAAAGGCATTAAAACTCTTTCTGAACTTGATTCGTTTATTCAATCTAGTGCAGATAAAAGACAAGAATTACAAGATAAAATCAAAATCCTAGATAAAGATATTTCTAATTTATCAATTACAATGGAGCAAGTTCATACAGTTAAAATGTATCGTCAGATTTACTTAGAATATAAAAATGACACCTCTGATAAAGCATTTTATGATGAACATAAATCAGAAATTTCCCAGTACCAAAATGCCCTTGCTGAACTTAAAAAAGTTTATTCTAAGCTCCCAAACACCAAAGAAATTTTAAATCAGCTTGATTTATTGCACGAGAAAAAGAATACCCTAATGCAAGAGTATTCTTCTACAAAATCTGATATGAGTGAGCTTTACCAAATTAGAAAGAATTATGAGAAATATATGGGGAAAGAAATGGAGAGATAACTAAAATGATATTAACTTCATCTCCATAACTAATTCTTCTTAAAAGTCCAATACAAGTTATTGACGCCTCTTATCATTGAAAATATAATATTTAAAATCATAAACTCTTCAATCATAAGACCTATTAAACATATTACTTTAGTGCATATTAATCCCATTAAAAATAAATTAAATAACACAATAATCAGCAAGATAAGTTCATTTAATAGTGCATTTGTAAATAATATATGTAACAAATCAAACAGGTTTACCTTTTTACCATATAACTTTCTATCGATTTCCTTCTCCCTTAATGTATTAATAGTTTTATTTTCTGTTGTCAATAATAATGTAACAAGAATCCCCGTAAAACCAATTAGAATCGAATCTAAATTTAATAGCAATTCGCTAAATACCTTTAAAGCGTGTACTGTATCGTTCCAAGTATAATACATCATTGATGTAATAAATGAAATCATAATAGGAAATATGACTTCTATATTTTTATCAGCTTTACTTGATACAGAAAAATAGTCTATAGTAATTCTTATCCATTCAAAATTAATTTTTTTCTCTTTTTTTCTCATAGCAATTCATTTATTTTATCAAAGAAGGACTTAGAATTAACAGTTCCGTCATCGTTTAATTCAACATTTATCTGTTCAACCTTGCATTGATTCAGTGTGTCTAATAAAACAGTAATATTATCTTCATCCATACCTCTTACTCTAATCCTTTTTGTTTTTTCTCCCTGCAATCCAATTTTTTTAAAGCTTTCTATTAATTGTTTAGATGACAACGATTTTTTTCGCTTAGCCTTTAAAGTAATTATAACTTCGTCTTGTGATTCTTCTGTAGGTTCAATCAAATTCATATATTCTGAGCCCATAATATCTTTCTCAACAAATAATTCTGCACTTTGAACTCTGCTTAAAGATTTAAGATTTTCTAAAAAATCATCATTCAATTCTTTTAGTGCTTTGATATTAGGAAATTTCAAATCTTTCTCTTTACAAAATTTATTGATATATTTTATTACATTAAAAGCACTTATGCCGCTTCTTCTAGACTCAATAATTAAGGATGAAGTCATAATATCAATTACTAAATGGTTTTTTTCACATTCCCCTTCGTCTAATGCTTTGTCTGATATTCTTTCGTTACCATTAACTCTAGAAATATAGTTTGGAGAATGATTATATTTAGCGGATTTAAATATTAGTTTATAAATATTTTTTTCTGAACTTTTACTGTCTAGTCTCCAAAATTTATTCGTTTTTTCATCGTCATAAATATAAGAATTATCTAAAGAATCAATTAATCTCATCAATTCTTCAGTATCCTGATATTCATCTTTTTGGTCACAGAAATATATTCCATAATACTCTATTTTTCTAAGACTATTGCTCATATGCATTCCTCCCGTTCTAATGTTTGCAATATTTATCTTTTCAAATACAAATTAAAGAAACCAATAACCATGTAGTTAAAAACGGTTTAGCCATTTCAAAAAATCTTCCGTTGTAATAGTTCCATTTTTCAATTTTTTTCTCAAAATCTTAACTTCAGATGTTAATTTTTCAAAAATTCTTATAGCTTCTCTATTTTCTGGGTGTCTTAATGTAATCATCTTGTATTTCATATAAACCCTACGATATTCTTTTGTAGCTATATCATTTTTTTCTTTATTAGCTCTGGTTACTTGAGCACCTATTTCTTTACAAGTTTTATTTTTATCTTGTAGAGAGGGATATCCACAATAAATTGCATCATTACGCCCCTCTGGAACAAAATATTCCCCACAATTTTCACATTTCACAAACTTTACATCATTATCTAAGCAATGTGCTGCTTCAAATAATATTAATGACATTGAAGATTTTATTGTGTATAGCGAATGAAACTTTCCTTCATAATTAGCGATCCTAAAATCAATGTGTTGGAAATCTATATTCTCACTAAACATAGACCAAAATGCCATTACTTGATTTTCATCATATTTATTCTCACTTGCTAACATTAAAAAACTATGTTTAAAAGCTACATATGACTGCGCCCACCAGTAATAAGCAGATAGTAATAACTGTTTATTTGTTGATGAACCTGTACTATTAAATCCACTCCCATCGAATATATATTGACCAACACTATCTTCATTTGATATTTCTTTAAAATATTCAGTTAAATCTTTATAATCTTTTTTTAGCACCATGGCAACAAAATCCATAAATTCAAAAGTAACCATTACAGCTGTCACAATACCAAATCTACTCTCTAATTCGTCAACAAACCAAGGAAAAAAATCAGCTATAGTGTCAGTAGAAGGATAATTGTCTAATCCTTTATAACTCAAAATAACTTCCTTTAAATCAGTAGGATGAAGTCTTGCATATTCAGCTACTAAACCTCCAATAGGATATTCCTTTAATCCATGGTACATAATAATATTTCTAATTCCATCGAAATCCACTATTAATCCGTCCATTTCCATATAATCACCTCCTGATTAACTTAAAATTTTAAACATATGTTTACAATAGCTATCATGTTTATATGTTGATAACATTATACATTTAAACTTGCAACACTGCAACAACTATTATGTGATTATATCTATTGATAACAAAAGAACTCATATCTAGCAAAATAATTTATTTATATATAAAAAAGTAAGTTATTAGTGTGCATATATAGATTTTAATATTTATTACTGCTATAATGTATCTGATTATCTACAATGAATTAGATTTATCATAATTTTATTTAGAGCATACGATATTAAAATAAGTTGCTACGCTATTTCTTTTCTAATTTTCATAGTACCTAAAAGCAGATTGAAAGGAGTGATATATTATGAACTTTGATAACTCTAATATTTCATTAGTTGAACTAGAAGCTTTGGAACATAAATATTTAATGAAATATTGGTATTTTCTAAAATTCGTAGAAGATGAGATTGTTCGTGGAATGCTTTCTATGGAGGATATTCGCAATGATTGGCAAGGACTATATGGTAACGAAGAAGGTGGCATATCTCAATTTGATGTAGGAAGTGAACGCATAGTCTATGCGTTATTAAATGGAAAAATCGCCGGACAACCTAACTCTTGTCCAGTTAGTTCAGATTTATTCTTTGAAGTTGAAGATGCTTATATTCATATCGATTTAAAAAGTGTAACGACTAGCGAAGGAAATACTTCACAAGACAACATTGGTGATTTTAATACTTGTATTTTTGTTGGCGAGAATCAAAATTCATATGCTGGAACAATCATAAAAAATGCCGGAAGACCAACAGAATATCACGAAGAGTATCATCCAAATTTACCAACATATTACAGTAAATCTAATGGCGATAAAAAAATCACATTAACTTATTTTGTATGCTTACTCAATAGTTCTGTTACTCAAAGATGTGAATTAATGTCAATTATGTGTCTTCCAAATGGAAGACTTGAAGAACATTATGGTTCTCGCCCTTTAAAGGCAGGAAAAAATCCTGGTAAAGCACGATTTAATTTTAGTAGAGTTCCTACATTTGAACTTCTTGATGGTAACAAAAAAAGAGTTCGTATCATTCATAAAAATCCAAATATGTCTGATTATGTAAAAACAAAGCTAAAATTTTATCTTGAAAACTTCGATCCAACAATCGAAGAATAATCTCAATATAAAAATAACTACAAAATTAGACAATAAGGAGAGGGAGAGGTTCCCTCTCCTTATTTTTTATTGCTATATTATATTTCTTAAAAAATGCTCTCATTGATATAAGTATTAATCCTTATATTATTTGTTTTCAATAGCATTATAAATTTCTTCTGCTATTTTAGTAGCTAACATAACTGGTACAGCATTTCCAATTTGTGTATACATTTTATTCAAACTACCAGTAAATTCATACTCTATAGGAAAAGTTTGAAGAATAGCACATTCTCTTGCACTCAATCTTCTTTTCTTATTAATATGAATTTCTGGACTTGTTGCTGTTATCGTATCACTTGGTCTATCCCAATTTGTAATTCTTAAAGATTGTTCATATTGAATTTCTTTTTCGACTAATGTAGTAACAATTTCATCATATTTATCATCAAAACCAAGTATTTTTTTTAATTCCCACCAATCTTCTGGTTTTGGAATACTACCAGAGTTATTATCCTTTCTAAACCAGTGTCCAGCTGTATATGAATACCCAAAATGTTCATCCACTTTTTTAGTTGTCCATCCAGATTTATCACGCCAATATCTTAAATAATCACATATTTCGTGTTGATTCACTTCGTATTTTCTTCCCCAAAAAGTATCAGCTACATTTTCTGATGCAATATGATTTTTAATTGTAATTTCCTCTAAATCTTCACTGATACCCAATATAGAGTAAAACCCCTTAACATCAGTGATTCCAGTTTCTTTTATATGATTTTCCAATTCTTTTTTGGTTATATGAATGTCATTCTTTGTTAATTTTTTATTAGCTAAAAAACCAATTGCTTGTTCTGTAGTTATAGCAGGAATCAATCCTTTATTATCCTCAGGATTTCCATCAAGATAATGAGTTGGTGTGGGAAATGGATTTTTTACACCAATTCTATTTCCAATTATTACAACCCTCTCTCTTGCTTGCGGAACGCCATACTCAGCAGCATTTAAAACTTTTGCCTCAACATGATACCCTATAACATTACCCTCTTTGTCTTTAAGATTTTCAAAATCAGACTTAATCATCTCAAAAACTTTGCCACCTTCTATAGATAGTAATCCTTTTACATTTTCAGCAACAAAAAATTTAGGACATTTATCTGCTATAACTCTAAGCATTTCTTGATAAAGAAAATTTCTCTTATCTTCCATAGATCGCTTAGTATTTGCTACCGAAAAACCCTGGCATGGAAATCCCCCAATAATTACATCTGCTCCATTTGGAATATCATCATTTGATATTTTCGTGATATCACCATGTATCATATGTTTTCCTATATTTCTTCTATAAGAGTTAACTGCTTCCTCAAAGAAATCATTAGCCCAAATAATCTCAAATCCTGCATTCAAAAAGCCTAAATCCATTCCACCTGCTCCAGAAAACAAAGAAACCACTTTTAGTTTATTTGGATCGTTCTGTACAATATATTCCTCATCCTCATCTCTAACAAGTTCAACGATATCACTAATATCACATTGTAATGTATCACAAATTTTAACTAATACATCTGAACTAACCATTTCCTGTTTGCCAATTTTAGCTAGGGTACTACTACTGATTTTAGCTTCTTTTCTAAGATCGGTTTTGGTCATCTTTCTGTCTATTAATATTTTAAGCAATTTATCATAACACGCTTTCATTTAAATTAGTCTCCTTATTAATTTGATATTAGTATTATACCACTTTAAATTGAAAGCGTCAAACATTATATTTGGTGCTTCAAATATTTTATTTCGTGCAATTAAAAAATCCGGTGTAACCCTAAGACCACACCGACATATCTTATCTTTCAGCTTCTTTTGATGTTTCTTTTTTATCTGATGGCTTTGTTTGTTCTTCGTCCTTGTATTTCTTAATCGCACCCAGAACAGAATCTTTATCCTCAACTTGATTTTTCATCTGTTCTTTTGCTTTTAAAAGTTTTGAAGATAACACTCTAACATTGCTATATTCCTTACCATTATCATCCATTGAAATTCTAACTTGTCCAAAGACTTTCACAAAATCACCTTGCTTAAACTCTTTTGGAATTTAACATTCCTCTGCATCAACCATAATCTGTATAAGACCCTCAAAGGAGTAGACCGACACTTTTCGAGCTGTCACTATACCTGTGATTCTATGACTTCGCCATAATCGTTAATATAAGTATAATGAATAAAATCCTCATCCACAAGCAGCATGTATGGACTGAAAACTTCCCATTCCTCACGATCGCTCATGATGTCAGAATATTTACCAAATACATAAATCTGAAATAATGCATCAGGTCCCATCAAAAAGCACAAGTAGGTATTCCCATGGGGATATGGGCAAACTTCTTGAATCGCCAGTTTTCCCGGCTGTTCAAAACTAAGTTTTGAGAGGAAGGCTTCAAGTTTGGCTACTTCCACTTCATCCGCATATCGATATTTTTGAGAAAAATGCTCAATACTTTTTGTGAAATGTTCCTTATATTGTTGGATCTCTACTCTTTTATATTCTACTTTAAGTTGTTCTAATCTTTGTGTTAAATGTACTCTTCGATTATCATGCATATACTTCTCCTTCATTTAACAACGTACAATTATAAATATAAATTAATCATAATCCATCCATACAAGGTGTTTTCCACAGTGAAGACATTTAAAAAGATAACATTGTAAATGACCTCCATTTACAGATTCTTTTATCATTTGCTTCTGTTCATCATCCCATATAGGATCATCTAATACTTCTTCCATAATACCCAATGCTTTTAACTCTGATGCACCTACATATCCCAAATAGGCACAAAAATCACCACAATGTACTCTCCAATATTCTTGTTGCCACCCACAATATCCAGGTGTACGATGAATAAGTTCATCAATTTTATCTAAATCATCCACACCTTCTTCAATAGATAAATCATCTTGAAAGCTTCCGTTGAATTTGGTTGCGGCATTACCATTAGCTATACATGTAGGACACAAACATTCAACATCATCTATTGAATAAAATGGGGTTTGGTAATATATATGAGTTACTTCTCCACAACAATCACATACTAATCCTTCTTTAGATTCTTCAAATGCCTTTGTAGCTAATGGGCTAGGATGATATTTAAAAGTCGGAATTCCTAATTCTGTTAATTTTTCTTGTTCTTTTTCAAGGTCTTCTTTTGTTTTAGGTTTTGGAATAGCAAATTCATTTTTCCAATTTTCGGCATAAATTTTCATTTTCCCCAATCTTTTTTTAACTTTTACATTTGAAAGATCGCTAATACTCATCAACAAATCATAAGCATCTTTTTTATAGTTTAATAAATCGTATACATTAACTAAGATTTCTTTTGCATCTTTAGAATTTATTTTTTCTAATGCATCCTTCAGTTCATAAAGTCTCAATACACTTTCTTTATTTCCATCTGATGTCTCGAATTGTTTTTTTCTTTCTATATATAATTGTAGATAATCATTCATGATGTTTCCTCCATCAACATTTATTCCTCCAAAGCATCACAAAGTTTATCCATTATATTTGAAATATCTGTAGGAATTCCTTCATCCCAGTTTGGATCTTCTAATAATTCACCATCCAATGCTTTGAACAAAATCTCAGGTATTTTTGATTTTACTTTATGTTCATCATATCCCTCTGTCCAATTATATCCATCAGAATATGAATCCTTCACTGGGTTAAATGCATAAACTTGCTTTTTATAAAAATTAGAAAGATAATTTTTCTCAATAGTATCTAGAATATCATAATCTTCTAAACTCCAAGAATTTTCTTCTTCGCATTCTTTTCTATCTGCATAATGTTCTTTGTAAAAAGCCGGTGCCATATACCAGTACAGATAAAGGATTGTTCCTTTATCTGTATCAGGTTGATCAACAATCCATTTTAATACTTTTTTAGGATTGTCAAAGTTCCAGCTTATAGCCAATAATTGTCTTTCTTTTGGCGTATTTTTCTTAAGAAAATCAATAATAAGGTCTGCACTTAATTCATCAAACTCATCTTCATCAATTTCTATATTATCCCAATCAAAATCAGCTTTTAAGATTTCATCTACAGTTATCATATACTTTCCTCCTAATCAATCCCACCAAAAGTACCAAACTGTTGATTGCCAAAGGACATCAGCCAAATTGCCTACAGTAGGATCATCTTCTTGCTGGTCTACAACATCAGGACAGAATCCATATTGTTCTGTTGCAACTTCTATTGCTTTATCTTTATCAATTGGTTTAGGTAATAAAAATTCTAATTCATCATGGGTCATAGCAGCTGGAATTGCAGAGTATTTTTCAAACCAATATTTTGAAATTGCCATTAAGTCTAATGTATCAGGACATTCATTCCAGCCACCAAATGGTAAATATGCAAAAATTTCCCAAGGATTTTTTACAGGAATTTTTGCTAAAATAAGAGGATAAGTCATATGTGTTTCTGAATTCCAATAACTTGAGAAACGACAATTATCATATCCACCTCTCATAGTTCCAATAATTTCTTCCTCCCAATCCATTTCATCATCTTCAGCTTCTGATTTTCTATCACAAAGATATTTTTCAAAAACTTCTTTTCCGTCCTTGATAGGAGCAGTAAGCATCTTTTTCCGGTACTCCGTTACGGTTTTGAGGTCAAATTCGTAAAAGTCTGCATCATTCTCTGGGTCGGCATTCATAACCAGGCACTCCAATAGTGTTTCGTCATCCGCCTTGATAAGCACCGGTATATATCCTTCATGTACACTGTCTCTTTTAGCATAACTGTATGCCGACATAATTGGGTCGTCATCTTTCATAGAAGGGAAGTAAACACATTTACAATCTAAATATTCCATCATTGCTTCTGCAAGTTCTGAAGGTTCCATAGTATCTGGATCAAAGTCTTGACCTTGCCAGTTGATGAAACGTCTTTCAATAATTTTTGACATATCTTGATAGAAAGTTTCATCATATGGAATAAACAGATATGCTTCATCTTGTATTTCATCTGAATAATTTCTGTCTAATCCGATTTTCTCAATTGCGTAGCTGTCTATATCGCTTGGATAATAAGGATAATCAAAATTACCGTAATAATAATTTGCAAACATCTTTCCTGTTTTATTAAACAAAGAGGTATTTAAATAACCATCTAAGGTATCCCATATAAAATGCCTTAAATCTTCACTTGTAGGATCTTTTTTGACTGCTTCTACAAGTTCTTTATATTCTTTTAGGAAATCATCACTCATAAAGTCATGCGCCATACACCAACGTAAATAGATTGCCATATGATTATAAGCATTGATTTCTTCTATTGATAATTCTTTTTCTAAAATCGTTTCAACATGATATTCACCATAATCCATATCTATACTTTCCATTTCTTCTAAATCATCTTCATCAACGAAGTTATCTTCTGTATCTAATGAATCGTATGATATTTTTAATGTCATACCATCAAGTGAAATTCCTTTGCTTTTAGTGATAGTATGTTTGTCATCTTGTGAGAATCCAATTGTTTCACTATCTTGTAATACAACATCATACTCTAAAACATAAGATATCAATCCAAGTAAGAAATCATACAAATCTCCAGGTTGAGCATTTGCTTCTAAAACTTCCATCTCATCTTTGCCAAATATATCCATGCCATAAGTATAAGCATTTATACCTTTTTCGCTTTGGTACAAACCTATCCATATCCAATTGTAAATAGGGAGACGATTTTCTTTCATTATTTCAGCAAAGTTTTCATAATAACTCGGCTCGAATACAACTCCACTAGTATAGACTCCACTTGCATAAGGTTGTCTGCAACAAGCAGATATAATTTTTGTAAATAACTTACCTTTCTTATATACATCTTCCTCTTGACCGACAACAGCCACCATAATATGAGCACAATGTTCTTTTGCAGCATTTACCGCATCTGCCCACATATAATTATTTTCTGCATTGATTTCTGCTTCTTTATCAGGAATAGGATAAGGCATAAATCCTAACACTCCCATCATTCCGTCTATTTCAAATACTAATGCTTCATCGCTTTTTTCTTTTTCATCTTCATTGACATCGATATTCCATTTTTCTTTCATGTCATAGATAAATTGTGTCTTATCCCATCTTCCTTTAGATAATAATACAAATCCTGTAAACATTCCTTTTTTACTTGTTTCATTATCTTCATTTGTATCATTATCATCTTCATCAAAATCTTCTAAATCAAAAGCTTCATCATTCATTAAATTGCATATAAATTCTTCAAAATTATCCGCCAAATAAGTGATCTTATAATCATTTTCTTGATCGATATGTACGACCTTTGGTTCCCCTTGAGGACCACATTCTCTATAATCCAGGAAAATCATATCATGCCCCGCACTAGGACAATCACAAATAGCCACACCAATAGAAGGATATCCCCACTCATCAATCATAAACTGACTTCCTAAATCACCACAAAGAGAATAATCTTTCTCATTACCAATTCCCATTATTCCTGTAATTGCCACATGATCTTCTGCCCAACTTGTAGGCTCATCAGTAGGAAAGCAGGTATTTACTGGAATACCACCGTTATGTTGTTTCATAAGCCAAATATAAGAAGATGGTAATTTATATCCTAATTGTTCTTCGATACTTTCAATAAGTTCATTTGATGGGGAATTACTTACATATTCTTTTAGTGCATAGTCACTATCATCCCAAAAGTTAGTGAAGTCAAAATTTTCAAAAGGGACGTCGCTTAAAGTTCTTTTTACTTTCTTTATTTTTTTAGATGTATGCGTTCTATTTTTTATTTTTTGTTCACATTCTCGAATAACTAATATTGCATCTTCATCCTGTGGATCAAGTTCAGACCAACGTTTAGCGTATTCTATTGCTTTTTCTTCTTGCCCATAAAGATATTGATAAGCATATGCCATTCTCATATTCCATTCTGATTTGTTATGTCCTTCTTCATGAACACTCTCTAAAACATCAATGGCTCTTAAAAGTGCTTCATCTCCTTTGTATCTAGGAGTTCCTTCATTATGATCACCAATGATTGCGTAATTTTCTAATGCTCTTGCCAGAGCATAAGCAGAGCGATAATCACGCCAATCTTCTGGTATGGCATTTAACGCCTGAATACAATGTGTATATTCATCATTATCATTCCATTTTTCAAGTTGCTCATAGAACTCATCACAATTCTGTTTATTGTAAGGGATATAGTCCATACCTGTCAGTGTTTCGTCCAACTCATCAGTATGTTCATCATCATTACCATCTTCATCTTTAGAATATTTTAGACATAAACTTCCTGCATTTCTTCTGAACACATGGAAATTAGCCCATTCAATATTAGTATCAATAAAAAATTCTTTTGTTGTTTGTAACACATGATTCAAGTCCCATGCAATAAAATCTACATATCCATAATTAGAACCTGTAGCTCCACCGATTAATGTTAATGATTCACCACAGTTATTAAGTAAATAATCTTCTAAACTATCCCGAAAATCAAAGATTTGCTGTGTCGAATCATCTTTAGCAAAGCTAGATAAAGGATAATAAAAGAATCCTGCTACACTTCCATCTGCATGTAGCATGTCCATACTATCTTCTTCATTGCACAAATATTCGTTAAGTAAAGCAACACAACAAGATGAACCAAAAATTGTGTCTAATCTTAAATCTGCATCTTTATCTTGAATAGGATTCATTTGATATCCAGTGTATAGTTCCAATAGAGACTCAGGATCATTGCTAAGTTTAAATCCAATTTCTTCAAGTTTTTTTGGAAGATTTGTAAGAGTAATCCATTCCTTATCTTGAATAGAATCTAAGATATTAAGTGAGTCGATATATCGCATATGGATAATCTCTCCCAAAACTAAGTCTGTCAAAGTAGTAAGAAGCCACCACACCCTATTTTCTTCTTTCAAAAGTGTTTGGGTCTTTTCACAATAAACACTTAAATCTACACCTTGATCATTTTTGTCAACCCATACTAAAACATCGTCACCGTTAATGTCAAAACCTTCTACTCTAAGAGCTAGATCAGTATTCGCTTGTCTTCCTACTAAAATATTCCAATTATTTTCTATTTCTTTAGGAGCATGCTTCACAAAATAAACCAGTTCAAATAATTTTATCTTATCACCTTCAGGAGTAAGAATAAGCTCATATTTTTCACCATTATACCCTAATTCAAAAGAAACACTATAAAATGCTATGTTTAGTATATCTTCACATTTCTTGATTAATTCTTTACCATGTTCATTATTTTTATCTTCGTCCATAATCTTACGAAGTTCTTTTTCCTGTTTTATAAACTCTTTCCATGCCTTCTTTGTTCGATCTTTAAAACATTCATAGAACATAGGATAATCAATACGTTCTTTGCACCAACAAATAAACTCTTTTGTATCTTCATCATTTGGACGTGCTTCTAAGGCTTTTTCAAAATATTTCAGTGCACGACCTTCCTGATCTAGATAGTAATAGGAATAACCCATACGAAAATTCCAGCAATGGTCGTCTTTAAAGTATTCCTCATGAGGCTCTAGTAGAGCGATGGCTTTTTTGAGCATTTCATTGCATGTTGGCTTATGTGGATCTGCTAGATTATTATAGGCACGAGCCAGTTCACTATCCATTTCAGGAGTACGATCATCGGCAGAAATAGCCTCAAGTGTTTCGATGATTTTATAGTGTTTGCCCTCTTCATACCACTTTTGACATTGTGCTAAAATATCCATATTTAAATCCTCATCATAATCTTCCAATTTCTCATCTTCAATCTGATAAAACACTCCATTTTCATCACGTTCAAAAGCACAAGGATACGGAGTAGAAAGTAGCGAAACAATTTCATTATCATTGTTACATACCGAATTTAATGAATATATTCCTGCATTATTGGGATCATTCATATAATCATCACTTTCATCACCAGCTGTGAAACGCCATCCGCTATCCCAATCTCCATCAGGTTCTTCTCTATAACAATAACCAACCTCACATCCTTCAATCATTATACGATTTGAAGCAAAACAACCACTTGCTTCATCCCAATCATCTAAAAGATCTTTCATATCATCCTTTTTTACATTGAAATTTCTATTGCTTCCCCTTGATTCATACAACTCTTTACGTATTTCTTCGACATCTTTAGCCATTTCTAACATATCTTTATCATCTACAAGTTCATGTAAATCGTAACTAAATGGATCATTCGCAAACTCTTTAAGTGCATTATTTAAAGCATCATGTTCTTCAGAAGTTGCAACTATTCTAATATGACGAGACGGAGTATTATAATTATCCAAATCATTAAGATTTACAAAACCATTAACATAACATTCTAATAAAATAGCTGCTAAATCTGTTATAACATCAATCACAAAATGAAAATCTATTTCTACTCCATTTGAATGAGTAAATTCTAAATATTCAACAGTTTTATGAAAATTCCAATTTTGTCTATCAAGACCTATCTTCGAAAATATTTCACTGAGAGTGATTTCTTCCTTATGCTGATCTTCTAAAAAAGATACTAAATTTAGACTATCATCTGTTCCGCCAATATAATTTTGCCAATACTTATCAATATACATACGCTATTCCTCCTTATATTAACCTTCATCAATGTCGGGTTCAGGAATTATTTTCATAACCACAAATCGTTCCTCAACATTAGCCAACACTTCACAATCACAACCACCACCGTTTTTATAAAGCCACTCCACCACATCTTTAACAGGACACTGATGTTCTTCTAAAAATCTTACTGTTAATTGCAAATCTCCTTTACATCCTTGATTTGCTTTATCTAAGTAATCAAAAAGCTGTACAAATTTTTCAACAGGCATTGGCAATGAATTTAAAAATTTTTGTTCTTGTTCTTCTTTATATTTTTTAAGAATTTCCTTTCTCTTAGCTTTATCCATAACTGAATCCTCCAAGTTATACCATTGTCCCTTTATAAGTTAAATTAATCCAGGTTTCATCAAATTCATCTTTATCTATCAAACAAGCTTGTATTTCAGTTCCCCAGATTCCATTATTTAATTCTTCCACCTTAGGAATTGCTACAATTTCTAAAACTCCTGCGTAGAAATCCTCAATATTATTGGTGGTTCGATCTAAGAATACATCTATAGAACGAGTAACAAGTCGTTCATTATCTGTATCAATCTCATAAAGAATAATTATCGGATCTTCTGTCGATTCATGATTCCAAAAAATTTTAATATATTCTTTCATATTTTCTTATTTTATGCGTATGTATGACTATCTTTTGAATCTATGCCATATCCATAAAAATCAAGTAAATCCTCTAATTTTTTTGCTAATACTTCAACAATTGCATGACAAGGATTTTCATAATCTTTAGCTTTTAATTTCTGTAATTCAACACAATGTAATGTACCACATGCTTCAAGCATAAAATCAGTTAATGCTACAATCATTTGATATCCTTCTGTGTTTTTTACATCAATCTGTTTATCTTCAGCTGTTAATAAACCAATAATACCTACTGCAACAGTAAATGCTCCACAACATGATTGTTCTGTTTGCATTCCTATACCCATGACTGAAAACATTTTTCTTGTTTCTTCACTAAGATTAAGTTCATAATATTCATTACATGCCTTAAACATAGCTTCAGCACAATTTAAATCTGTGCCAATATGATATTTATTTACTAATTCATATAGTTTTTGTTCTTTCATATTTATAATTCCTCATATATTTCATTAAAATATTCATTCTCAATATCTAGCTAGACTAAAATTTTTTTATAGTTATAAAGACCTATAACTCCCAATCCTAATATAACTGATATAAAAATCATTAATGTAAATTTAAAATTATATTTAATTTGTTTTAAGATAAAAAATATAGAACCGACTATCATATAAATTACTATTATGATGCATATAAAAGTCACTATATCAAAGTTTTACATATTATCATGTAATCCCTTAAAATCAAGTCTGTTGATGAAACATAGTAATAATTCTGCAGTCAGGGCATATTTCTATATATAATGTTCCTTCTGCACAATCATTAATTGTATCCCAATGAATTTGAGCTAGATATTTCATTTTCTTTCCACATTCAGGACACTCTCTATATTCCCAATCTTGTACCCAACTTGCATATCCACCAATAGTATTTACATCATCACCATAAGCTCCATAAAATAGAGATCTTTCTTTTTCAGAAACTACAAAATAATTATTTATCATACTTTCAATTTCTTCATCTCTATAATAGTTTTCTTCCATCCCTTCAAATTCTAAAATTTCATTTTTACCATCTAGACTAAATCTATTAGATATACCATCTGCTGCTAGCGTTATACAATTAGGACAACAGCTTGCAGTAATTATTCCGTCAATACCAAGGAAAGAAAATTTTTCATCTTTTCCGTCAATAATAAGAATATCTACTAATTCACAGCCACAATGGGGGCATTTTTCTCCTCTTTTCCTTCCAATGAATGTACCGTTTTCATCTTTTTCATCACTTACTTCAAAGGAATAGCATTTATCGTAATTAAGTTTTATATAATTATTTTCGCTGTCAAATGTCCATCCACCTTCTTCGGCATATATATCTGCATCTACATATAGTTTTTTTCTCCAAGGTTTTGGATTTACTTTAAGTTCATGTAATGCGTCTTGACCTTTTTTTCCTCCTGCCATGGCAACGCAGCATAAAAGATTATTTCCATCATCTGATGATTCTGATGCCATAAGTTTTTTAATAAGTTCATCTGTTATTTTATCGTTGGCATTATAATATAGTTCACTTGGATAAAAAATATTATTATCAAGTGCTATTTCTGAAATCTCGCCACAATCAACTCCGATTGTCATTAAATCATGGAATATATCCCACTCGGCTGTCTTGTAAAACTCATCATCTAAAGTTTTTAATTTTTTTATAACTTGTTTTTTCTTTTCTTCAATTTCCTGTAAAGACCAATTGTTTACTTCTTCTCTGTGATGTCTTGCTTTACACTTCCAACAAAGTCCTTCATAACCTAAAGATGTCCCACACTCTGGACATTTATATTTTAAACTCATATTTGTTCTCCTTATTGCTCTTTATAACAATTTTCGATGTCTATGAATAATACATATACAGCACAAACTTTATTATCTTTATCAAATCCAAAGAATACTGGATAATATCCATCGCCCCATCCAGATGCAAATATAGGAATATCACAATCAGTGTTCGGAATAGTCCAATTTAACCAATCTCCACAACTTCTTTGATATTTTGGATATAACTTAGCATTTTCTTCTAATAAATCACAGAATAAGTCATTATACGGATCGATGTCTAGATCTTTTTCTAATCGTTGAGCCCAGTATTCTTTAAATTTAGTTTGATTTTGAATGTCAGCAATACATGCCATACCTGCATCGACACAAAATCCAAAATATTCATCATCCTCTAATTCTTCATCAAGATTTTCATTTCCTACCATTCCCATCTCATATCGAATAGGCTTTTCACTAGAAATTTCCAATTTTGCACAAGCGTAGCGATCACCGTATTCATCACTTGGCACTACACAAATTTTTATTGGATATGTTCCAACAGGAATAGTTTGAATAAATGGCAAACTATCTTCCAGTTCTATTAATGGATCACATGCAAAAATTTTTCCAGTAGGAAAATACACCTTTCCTATATCAAGTACATCAACTTTCATATTTCCTATTGTGCTTTCTGTATAATACTTGTCTATATCAAATTTGCAAACTAACTTTTCTTTCATTGCATTATATTTCTTCATCCATTCTGCTGTAGGCATTTCAATTTCCTCCTGTTGATTTTCTTTCTTAATGTATTCTGTCTTTGAACCGTCCCAGTAGCAATTTATACATCGACCATTTTTAAAATTATGATTACAATTTAGATATCCATAGAGAATATGAGCACATTCCGGGCACAACCCCATCATCTTTGAGGAGCCTTTGAAAAAAAGGCTGCCACACTCATCACAAATGGCCAGTTCTTTTTCTGCCATAGGGATCACCAGTCCCGTTCTCGGATTGCCTCCTCAGTATCAATAGGGATACCAAACCATGCTAGAATATAGGCTACGGTTGACGCGATACATTCCCGTGCTACAGTTTCGATCTCGCTGTCATTCTCATCAAACTTTTCCTGGAGATCATTGATGCCGCAGACTGCCTCGTCCAGCGTTTCCTGCACCACTTCGGTATTGGTTTCGCCGCCTTCCAACAGGTTGATGACTCTCTGAAGCTCGTCCTTTACCTTGTCCACCAGAAAAGCAGGATAGTAATCATCCTGATACATCTCGTCCAGCAGTTTATAATTTTGGTCAAATGCTTTCATTGTGATTTCTCCTTTCTCCGTACTCGGTTGTAATACTCAATTCAATCTCATCGTCGCTGTAAATCAAGTAGAGCCCATGATGAGCTTTTCCATCAAAATGAAGTTCAATGTCATGGTATTTGAGAATCAAAGGCTTACCACCGTTTCTCATAGTGGAAACGGCATCAGGATTCCCAAAGATTTCTATGATCTCATCTTGTGACATCCCAAATTTCAGTGGTAAAATGTCACACGGATTCTTCAATATTTGATTGCGCCAAATAGTAAAGTCCTTATTCATTATTTTTCCGTCTAGTGCCTCAACAGTTTTCATGGCAACGGAATCAAATTTGCACTGCCGCACTTCCCGTTCGATTAGGGCAAATACATCTGGGAAGCACTCTATCTCATCCTGATACTCATATTTCGCATACAGTTTCCCGTATTCCGAGATCCAAACCTCTGCTGGGTAGTAATAGCCGATGTGTCCGATGGGCTGGCACTTCTGACCGGCAGCCTGTTCGATCTCCGCCAGCTCACAGCCGGACATATCCCGGAAATAGGCGTCCTCCAAATGATTTTTGATCCCATTGACCAGGTAAGGAAACAAAGCAAACTCAAAGTCAGCCGCCCATTTTAGCTTTTTCTGCGCCAGGTACCACTCACAGCACAGGCCGAAATACTTGCGGTAAAACCTCTTGGTGGCCTTCATCATCGGGATACCATGATCAGCGTAATACCGCTCCGCAATAGAAATATCCACATTGCGCTCTTCGTACCACCCGGCGTACTCTATCAGTTGTTTTACCTTGCTTCCAAAATCACCTGAGATGGGGATGCGTTCTTTAATCATTGTCTCACCTCTCATTCGTAAACTGATCTTGCACCTCTTTAGGCAGGTCATTCCACAAAATTACGTATGTAAAATCACGAATCTCTAGGTAACACTCCCATGCGGTCTTTGCCGCAATATCTCTATTCAGGTAGTGCATCTCTTGGTGGAAAAATCAATTGAGTTTTTCCATCAGTCGATAAAGTCGATTTGTTCTTCTTGGGTCATGGCTTTAATCCTCCTACTTCAATTTAAGTACAAATCCCCAAATGCTCACCACAATTAGGAGAACGCCCAGGAGAAAGAAAACCACACGCCGGTATCCTCTGCTGTGTCGATGGGCATCCCGTGTACCAGTGGGATCGCAGAGCCAGTTCCAATTCATAATTGATCCAACTAAAATTAAAATCCCAGAAAATAATGCTATAAAATACCAATGTTCTTGTAGATAGGCTGTTATTTGTTCTTGATTCATACTTTTTTCTCCTTTACACAAATAATATAGATTTTAATGATAGTTTAGGTAAAAAAACAAAAAAGCCCTGCACAGCTTTGTCAAAAAAGACTAGCTGAAGCAGGGCATGAAAAAGCCGCAATTAAGTGCTCACATCCATATTTAAATGTATGTCCACGTGGAGAATTAAATACTTTTAAGTGACAAAACATATCTTCTTTAAGACGAAATATTTTTTCCATAATTATCCTCCTATTAACATTTATAGTTTATCTATCACAGC